>NZ_SNYJ01000004.1 GCF_004363045.1 Aureibacillus halotolerans | reverse complement strand
TGGACAGGTGACCACCTCTCCCTCCATTGTAAAGGGTTTTTTCATTGTATAACGACTTGTTTATTGAACATTCTTTGTATTTTTAATGATCAGTATCTTTTAATGCAACGCTAGTGATCCAACTAAAAAGATGTGGAGATGTACTGGTTTTTTAAACACATTTTCGCGATATATAATATCTGTCCCGTATGTTCGGAAAAATGAGCGGTACATTGAAGTAACACATCAAGGTTTGTTACTTCTTTATTCCTGACTAATTGACGTTGTTCAAACGTTTGTTCAGGCATCGTACGAACAGTGTCTATGACTAATGGAAAGCTCGTGGTAACCATTTTTATCAATTCTGTTTTTGATATATACGTATGTTTAAATTCGTCATCTCGATTTCTGGCAACAGTTCCTCCCAAAATTCCATTTTTAATTTTTTCATTCGTATTGCCTTCTATATGCTTAATTAAGTTTGATATACTATGACTCAAATCATCAGGTCTCCAATTGAGTTGATCATCATCCAATTGTTCAATTGCTTTTAATATTCTGTACTGTATTTCTTCAAACTTACTAATTAACCATTCTCTGTTTAAGTCGTAACTCAACATAAGCCCTCCTTGCAATATCATTATTCACTGCAAATACTAAATTATCCGTTTAGTTAGAAAGTCGGGGTAATAAAAAAGTAGCTACAACGCTACATACGTTAACACTACATTTTAAAATCTAAAATAGTTTTTAATGTTAAGCAACTTTAAATCGTTCGGAATAGAATAAAAATGGTAGGAGATGAGAATATCATAGCATTCATTATCATCGCAGTCTGTTTAATTGTTGCGACGGGGGTTTTTATTATGATTCGTCGAGATAGGTTCAAGACAAAAAACGATGTGATTACATTTATGAAAAACCATCCTGAAAAATGGTCAATGACAAGGATTGAGGATGGGCAAATTACATTAGATCATAACGGAAAGGCTCTATTCCCTTTAGCTAGTACGGTGAAATTGATTTATGCAGTCGCGTTTGTTCGAGCTGTAAAAGAAGGGGAAGTTTCATTAGATGAAGAAGTGCCCAGCCACGCGGTTGATTTGTTTTATTATGAACACACGGACGGTGGTGCTCATAAACGTTGGAAGGATGAAGAGAAGATTAAGGCTGTTGTATCGATTAAACAAATTGCAAAAGGAATGATGACCTACAGTTCAAATGCATGCACGGAGTACATGCATGAACGACTTGGTGTGGCTCGCTTGAATGCAGTGCTCCACGAGTACCATCTGAATGATCATACGCCTCTTCTCCCATTGTCCTTGTTCTTAATTCCAAGCTATTTACATATAGAAGAGAAGCTCTCTACAAAGCAAATTCGAAAGAGGATCAATGAAATGTCGTCCGATGAACTCAGAACATTGGCAATTGACTTGCATGACAAAGCTAAGAGCAATGAGGTGGAAACAATTTTTCCTCATCTTGGTGTCATAGCAGATCGTTCCATTCAAAGAGAGATATCGGCAAAATTACCTGCTTCAACTAGTTCTAATTACGCTCGATTTATTGATTTCCTTGGAAGTTCTGACCACTTGTCGAGCAAGGAGAAAGAATTATTGGACGATATCATGGGAACTCTTGAGTCTCGACATGATTCATATCGTTTTTGGTATAAGGGCGGGTCAACACAATTTATTTTGACTTCCACTGTGTACCGGCAACGATCTCAAAAATCGGTTGCTTTTTCCTTTTTTATTTACGATCAAGAAGGGTTAGATATCCTCTGGTTGAATCGAGTGTATCGAGAGTTTCTGACATCATTTATGGAGGATGAGACCTTTCGAGATCAAGTGATTAAGGAAGTGCCTTCAGCCCCCATTGTGCAGTCTCCCTCTAGAACGAACGATTGACACCCCAACCCATCCATGCTAAAGTAATGCCAATTCTAGGAAAAGAAGAGGTGAAAGGGTTTATGAATGAATCTGTAGTTCTGACGTTGGGTTTAGCGAAAGACGGGAGAGGTCTGTCCAATTTCAGCTAAACACCGACTGCGGAACTGTGGATTCACCCTTATCATCTTTTGATTAGGACGCATCGGGAGCGCGAGCATGGCGACATGCTTACGCTCCTTTTGCTTTGAGCCCCTTGCAGACGGAAACTACCAATCTGTAGGGGGATTTTTTATGTGCTCATTGCGTCATAACCGTAATTTTGTTCGCTTGTTTCTTGGCCGTCTCATCACCAATATTGGCGATAGTGTGTATTATATCGCTGCGATGTGGTTGGCGTATGATTTAGGAGGCTCTGTTTTCTATTCAGGGCTTGCGGGCTTTCTTACCCTATTGCCTGAGGCGTTTACAGTGTTTGTCGGGCCACTCGTTGATCGGCTCTCGCTGAAAAAGGTGTTTACCACGACAAGTTTGCTCCAAGGCCTTTTGTTGCTCATAGTGCCGTTGTTGTATGTGACAGACTCATTGAATGTATGGGGTGTACTCGTGCTTATGCCGCTCATCACCACAATGGAGTTGTTTCACTCACCAGCTGAGAGTGCGCTGTTGCCAAAGATTGTAGTGAAAAACCAGCTTGTCAAAGCCAATTCTGCCATGGCCGCTGCTGGGCAGGGGACAGAGCTATTGTTCAATAGTCTCGCTGGAGTTCTCGTTGTGCTTTTAGGTGCAGTAAGCTTGTATGTGATCGATGCAATCTTGTTTTTCATCGCGGTGTTTTTGTATGCTGGCCTGAAGTTGCCCCGGCAACAGACTGTCGCAACCGCAATGACGTTTTCTCAGCAGATCAGCACTTACCGAAGCGAGCTAAAGGAGGGGCTTGCTTATGTAGCCCAGCCAAAGATATTGAACATGCTCCTACCGCTCATGCTCATAAACGCCGCCTATAGTGCCACTCTGGTTGTGTTCCCTGCGCTCGCCAAAACACTTGGTGGCCCAGATGTGTATGGCTGGATGATGGCGACACTAGCTGGTGGAATGCTCGTTGGCACGCTACTGTCTTCATTTGTGGCGGAGAGAATGGCAATGGGGAAGGCGGTCATTGGTGGTTACTCTCTTACAGGGCTGTGCTGGCTTGCGGTTCCTGTTGTTGGCGACGAAGCGTTATTTGCTGTGCTTCTTTGTTTCTTCTTCGCCTCTGTACCAGTAGGCGCGACAAATATTTTGTTCTTTTCCTACTTTCAGACCACGCCACCGGGGCACCTGGTAGGGCGTGTTGCTGCTGTTATCAACAGTTTGATTGTGTTAGCCACGCCATTGGGTGCTTTGCTTGGTGGGGTTTTAGGAGAATGGATGGGGAGCGACATCATTCTTGTAATGAATGGAGTCACCTTTCTTTTTCTTGCGTGTTATTGGCTCAGCTTTCAAAACCTTAGAAGATTGCCAAAGGTGAATTTGGAAGAATGAGGGTTTTATCTATCTTGTATGAATGATACGATAGAGGAAGAATTTAGAAGTCGTAAAAGAATAGGGAAGGTGGAGGAGATGAAGAAAATATGGCTAGGAAGTTCTTTAATGGCTGTTGTGCTGATCATTGCAGGTGTTTTCACTTTGACGGTTAGTTTTGCTGAGAAGAAGCCGATCACCAATCCAACCATCCTGTTTTTGGAACCGACAGATGCTATCCTCTTTGAAAATGGTCAGCCCGTGGAAACTGCGACAGGGGAGGCTGTTGTGAAAAAGGTAAATGCAATGGAACTCGCCTATGAAGAAAACAAAGCCACACTGTCACTAGACCTGGATGGTACGGAACAAAGTATGGATGTGACTGTCGATTTGTACCCAAGTCAGCTTCATATGTTTGGAAACGAAAAGCTCATTGGGTCGGAGGTGGATTTGGATTCAGCCTATGAGCTGACCTTCTTTCGAATTGAAAACCCGACCACCTCTTGGACGTTGCTATCTTCTAATCTTCACTTGGAAGGCAAACCTTCACTTGCAGCGGGTATAAAAGATGCCCACACCAACAAAATGTACTATGTGCAACAGGCGATCCCGGACACGGCGTTTCAAGTGCTTTTTCAAGCCGCTGAACAACAGCTTTCGTTAAGCACATTAACTTTAGAGGAGCTCAAGCAGTTAGAGTGGAGCTATTTGTTTTTAGGTAATGATCAATTGCCTTCAGGCGAGGTGGAGATTGAGGTTCACGCCGATGGAGAGATGTAAGATGTAAGATGAAAAATTGAAAAAAGGACTTTAACGGAGTAAGAGAGGTGATTACTCATCGGACTCGCTCTCCTTTAAGTCCTTTTTAGTTAGTAGTATGTAGGTAATGCCGCCAAGGATAGAAGCAATCAAAGTTAATGGAGCGGAATATGAAAATATAACGATTCCCATTAGCATACCAAGCATTGTGGCTACGAGCATTCCTAAGCTATGATGCCGCGATAACCTATAAGCAAAATACCCTAACGCACCGCTTGTGACAAGGATGATGTAGAAGAGCATGCATAAAGTGATGAACGAATACAATGAAAAGGCTCCTTTCGGTTCATTAATTACGATCGATTATAAATTAATCATTAAATTTATTGATCATAAAGCATCTTAATATTGTGGAAAAGCAATTGATATGAAGAGGGAAATTTTTAGATCCTCTTCATCAACCAATCCACCGTATCAATATCGGCAGGAGCCCATTGTAGCGTTTGTAGATCTGCTGGGCGTAGCCAGCAAACGGTTTTATGCTCTAACGGGGTAGGTTCCCCTTCAGTTGGCTCACATAGATAGGTGTGAAGCACAATCTTTGGCGACGCTGCCTGAACATCGCTTGACGTGATATATTGGCCTACGGAGATCATGCAGTTCAGTTCTTCACGTATTTCACGAACCAATGCCTGCTCATGAGTTTCGTTCCCTTCAACCTTACCTCCCGGAAATTCCCACAGAAGCGGTTGCTTCATTGTTTCAGAGCGTTGGGCACATAGTAGTTCCCCGTTTTTTCGTTGGATGACAGCTCCAACAACATGAATTTCATTCATATTTCTCACAAGTCCTTTTCAATTATTGTCGCATGTTTCACGTGGAACAAGACCTTTAGGCTAAATAAACTAAATTGCTTTAATGTAATCCATGACTTTATCTATGTAATGCTTAAGGGGATTGGACGTATTTACAGAAATATATTGTAAGGCATCAGGTTTTTTGCTTTTTGCAATTCCTTTTCGTAGTTTTACTTCGGATTCCACGTGCTCAATTTGACTTAACTTACGCTGACGTTTCGTAAGTCGACGGTTAATCTCCTCAAAATCATTCAACATACACTCAACATACTTGTATCTCGCTTCATACTTCTCCGAGAGGTCTAATCCTTTTTCTATCATTTCCGAATACAAACAAGGACTATCTAATATAACTTCCTTATCGTTAGCTAGATGAAATTCAATTAATGACCACTCAATATGATAAGCTATTTTCCCAATGCTTTTCTCATCACTATCAAATTCAACAGATTCCAATAGGGCAGTTTTGACAATGTCATGGTCAATGACAAGGGCTCCAGTATTTTTAGCGATCACCCTCGCTAAGGTCGATTTGCCTGACCCTGAGAAGCCTGACATTTGAAGAAAAAACACCGCAATCCCTCCATTTTAAACTTGGACTCTCCCTTTGATTTCAAAAACATAAAAACACTACAAAGTTATAGCTTAAAGACTATGCCTCTCTGATGCTAGCATATTTACCGTGTCGAGACATGTCGTATAGTGGTGTTAACTTATATTCTTGTAAGTTCTGAAAAAAACAAAAACGATAGCTTAAAATATGGGGATATATGGTATGCTACTTTGTAGGTAGTATTCAGAAAATTCATGGAGGACTTACGATGAAAACGACAGAAATACGGCAGTATAAAGCCACAGATGAGTCTGCGTTAGGTGAGCTTTATCATGCGGTAACGGCAGCGCCTGAAGCGGTGTTTTGGTGGGTAGGACCAGAAGAGAATTGGAAGAATGTTTTTTGTGCATTTGAAGGCCAAAAGATGGTGGCCAAAGGGCAGGTTGCTGTCTTTCACGAAGCTGACGATAATAGCTCCAAGGCGTCCGAACATCTCATCTACATCAATTTAAAAACGGTTCCTGATCGAGAAGGTGACGCGGAGCTTCTAGATAGTCTCTACAATCCACTCGTTCGTCGTGCCTTCGAATTAAAACAATCCCTTTCTGATCAGCATAATACAAAGCTCTGTGTAGGCAATGGGCAAACAGAAACAGACAACAACACGTATTTTAAAAGCAAAGGGTTTACATACTTTGAGAGTGAATTCAATATGCTCCGTGAAGAATCAGCTCCTGCGCCTGCTATTGAGCTCGCGACGTCCTATGTGTTCTCTCGTTGGGCCATGGACACTCCAGCTGAGAGGGAAGTTTATCTTTCTATCGATAAGGAGATCTGGCCGAATGCGTCACTCACTTTGGATCGACTCAATGAGTTGCAAAGCAACCCTGCTTGGAAAGCTCTCACAATTCGTGATGGCAAAACGATTGTCGCCAGTGCGATGGCTTGGGCTAATAAAGATGGTGATGAGGGCGTTATCGAAGAGGTGCTTGTCAGAGAGCCGTGGCGAAAACAAGGCTTGGCCAAATACTTGCTAGCAGAAGCCATCGCTTATTTAAAGGGGCTCGGATGTACAACCGTTGAATTGCAGGTAAGTGCCACCAATCAATCAGCACTGCAGCTCTATAAAGGCATGGGCTTCGAGCTCAACAGTGAAGAAGTACGGTATGGGATCGTTCTGACAGAAGCAGAAGAAATGCTTAGGAAATAAATATTCTTATCTGATCTAATAATTGAAAGCAAGGTAAAATTACAGAAAAAAAAGATTGAGCAATAAAAATCCTTCGTATTATAATGAACATCAGAAGAGTAGACATCTGTGGGGGACAACATGAACGCATCTGTACGAATTTTATTGATTGTTTCTATGATTGCCATATCGTTTGCGGCCATTTTCGTGAAATGGTCAGACGCTCCAGCGACCATTAGTAGTATGTATCGGATGGGCTTTGCCTGTCTATTTCTGCTGCCGTTTGTTTGGAAGAAACGAGGAGATGTGAACAAGCTCTCTCGTCAGGATTGGCTGTTCCTTGCGTTGGCTGGCGTATGTTTAGGGCTGCATTTTGCCCTTTGGTTTGGATCGTTAAAGCTCACTACGGTTGCCAGCTCGACGATTATTTTGGCCTTACAGCCGCTAATTGCCCTCGCTGGCGCCTATCTCCTGTATAAAGAAAAGACGACCTTCGCGACATTGTTCACGATTGGTCTTGCCATTTTTGGTGTGGTCATGATCGGATGGGGAGACGTTGGAATCAGCAAAGCAGCACTGCTTGGAGACTTGTTGTCATTTTTGAGTGTCATCGCTGTGGTGGGCTATCTACTGATTGGCCAGCAAAAGGTCAAGGGAATTTCCCATTGGGTATACAGCTTCATCGTTTTTCTGTTTGCTGGGATTGCCCTTTTAGTATACAACGTGGTCTCAGGTGTTCCTTTGACCGGGTATCCTAGTCAGGAATGGGGCATCTTCTTGCTGCTGGCTATTTTCCCAACAATTGCGCATGTGATCTATAACCATTTGCTCAACCACATTAATACGACGGCCATATCAATGAGCATTTTAGGAGAACCCGTAGGAGCGACCTTGCTAGCCGTGCTTCTGCTAGGAGAAACACTCGTGCCAATGCAGTTGATTGGCGGGATGTTCATTATGGCCGGTGTGTTCATGTATTTGTTCCAATTTCGTAAGCCAGCGGTAGAGTGACTGAATTAGGACAAGCCACATGAGGCAATTAGCCAATAATGGAAGCTCCCAAAACAGGCTGACACGGCAACGGTCAGTCCTGATTGGGAGCTATTTACATGCAATCATACGGAATGAATGACCGAATCAGCCTTGCCTGGCGTTATCTAAGGTGAATAGCTTCAGAAAAAACGGAGTTAGACCTTAGGTTGCATTACGGTTCCCGCCATTGTAAGCTCAAACATAGACAGTTTGTGGATCGCTGTACTGGGTACATAAGCAAGTTCTTTGAATTTTCGAGGAGAAGGTATTGAATAGAAGGGAAGTGACCTGATGAGTCAACCAGCTACAGGACAACATCGTGAGCATTTGTCACCTGGGCTCACAGTCGATATTGTGTTAAAAAAAGACCAACGTTCGGGCAAGTTAACACGGGGAAAGATTAAAGACATCTTGACGAAGTCCTCGTTTCACCCCCATGGCATCAAAGTCCGCCTAGAGGGCAGTGAAGGCTTTGTTGGAAGGGTCAAACAGATCGTATAGGTCATTGTCAAAAAGGAGTTGTACAGAAACCAGTTAGGGGGTATTTATGAAAAAGCGTTTGTTGATTTTTCTTGCAGCGATTGCGATATATTTTATCGTTTCCTCTTTATTTCGAACCTTTGCGTAAGTAGGGGAACAACTAGGGTGCATTTTTATGTCGTTCAGTCGATCCCCTAAACTCAAATAGACTAATAATATGAGGATATTTGTTCAACATATGAGCATATATCCTTCTTCTATACATAGTATATTCATTAATCAGAGATTAAAAGATTGAGTATGTGCCTTGTTTAAAGGTACGAAGTAGGTAATAAATTCAATCTAACTATCGATTTGAAATGCAGGTGGACAGGATCATTCAAAGATTTTATACATGGAGGAAGCCCAATGGACTCTGATATTATCAACATACTATCTGTTATTGTAGTCATTATTTGTGTGGCCGTATCAGTTTTTCAAATGCTGCTTTCACTTGGTTTTCCTTTTGGTGAATTTGCAATGGGGGGATATCATAGAGTTTTACCAATAAATTTACGTGTTGTGAGTGCAATGAATGCTTTGATTCTCTTATTTATGGGTTTTGTTTTACTACAACATACTAAAATCATAAATGGTTTGAATTTTTTACCTACAAACATATTCGTATGGGGGATAACCATTTTCCTTGGTTTAAACACAATAGCAAACTTACTATCACGGAGTAAAAAAGAGAGATTTATAATGACGCCATTATCAGGAATCACCTTCATATTATGTCTATTGATTGTTTTATCCTAGGAATTATTTCTTTTTAAGACAACTTTCGCAGTGCAAAAATCACAAATCATGCTACATCATAAAAAATGAATGTACTGTTAAAAGTATCCACTAAGGAGACCACAGCGGCACAGAAAACACGATGAGGTCTTTTCGAATCAATGTTGCGCTTATTCCTTTTAGGGTAAAAGCGAGCGTATGGCAGCTTGTATAAAGGCAACCCCAACATTGAATTGCAGGTTTACCCAGTTATATCGGGAAATGCAAATCATTGTTATTGATAAAAGGTGCGACTGTTGCTGATCGCACCTTCCATTAGTCTTACACACGTTATTGAATCTCTTCATGGGAAAACTCAAGCACTAGCTTATCCGTGGCAGCTTCTAAACCCTCTCCAAAAATCAATTGGTAGTCCTCAACCTCTTCTATAACACCAAAGAGCATTTGGCCATCAACAGGTTTTTCCTTAGTGATCAATTCTTCAGGTAGGTCTATTATTTCTGGGTGTGCCCAAGTGCCATGAACACCAATACTCTCTTCTGTTCCTGCTATATACAATCTGGAATCGATAAAGTCATCAAATATAATCTCACTGTTGCTGTATTTAGGATCGATGGCTTGAATGCTCACGTCAAAAACTAGTCTAGCTGCCAAGCCTTCAGACTTAAGATCCTCAGGAACTTCAATGCTTTTTACACTGTGTATTGTCATTTCATATTCTCCAAGTGTACTACTCTGAATAACAGGCTCCCCAAGAGTCATTGTTTTTGTTGTATACCCACTAGTATTTGTGTCTTGCTCTTCTTTTTCATTGGTCGCAGCCTCTTCGCCAGAACAACCGGCCACCACGATCACAAAGAAAATCATCATGAATAATGCACATCTCCTCATTAAAAATCCTCTTCTCTCCTGTTGTATTTTTACTTCAATAACAAATACATACCCTTGAACATACCTTTATAATCCATAAATTGTTTTTATAGGAATTAAAGTATTTAGTTGTCATGTTCATTCGTTACGAATCCAGCGCATGAAACAAACATACGTGCATCCTAAGACAAAGCCTGCGGGCATTAATAGGAACAACAGCCGCTTCGCTTCAAGAAGGCTCAGGTCTCCTAACAGTACAAGAGGGACACTAAGACTGGCCAAAAGTGATGCGAGGAGGATTGAAACGACTTTACGTAAAAATGGCTGAATCCATCGGTCCATTAGGTAACAAAGCACTAACGTGATTGGCAGCATGACAAAGAGATAGAAAACACTCATGAACATGAGCATCCACCGGTAATCATCATTTGCCATAGGCCGATCAAAGAACCATTGATCGCCCACGTAATATCCGAGAGCTCCGATGCCATAGGCTAGAACGATACCTATAATAGCTGTAAGAGATCTTATCCAATGAATCATGCGTCCATTGCCCAAGCCTCTGCAATAGATAATAATTGTTGGCTCGCCTTCGTTTGCCCCATTTGCCCCAACAACAACCCCGTTGCCACACATTGAAGAAACCCCCATTCCCATATTGCTTGTGGCTTGACGCCTGTGTAAGTAGACAAGAGGCGGCATCGCTCTTCTCCAAGGTGAAAAGGGTCAGTTAGCAGTTCTTCCGGCCAAACGCGCATTAATACCCCAAGGTCATAGGTTTTTTCAGCGACAACACCATCCGGATCAATAAGCTTGTAGGATAGATTGGTTTGTTCTGTAGGGTCTTTTAATAGATTGCCTTCATGAGCATCGCCGTGTGCAAGGACCACTTCATCAGGCTGAAAATCTTGCGAACGAGATTTGACAAAACGCTCTGTAGTAGATATAACTTGCTTGCTGCAAGGCTGATCGAGCTTTTTCCACATGGAGGGAATGAAACCGGAAAACCAATCTGCGGGTGATGAATCAACTTCTTGGAGCTCTGCTAAAGGAAAAGGAGAATTACTCCAAGCCGTTTTTAAAGTCATACAGATCGTTTCCAACTTTCTTTTTGTCGAAAAACCTGAAGCCGAAAGCGGAGGACCTAATTTTTCGATTAATAAAGCCCTTTTGTCTAAATTGTATTGAAGGAGACGAGCATAGCCTTGTCCATTTGCTGACTGAAGAGTACGCACTTCATGAGTCAGCACGGTATTTCCATCCATTTCAGGCATGCCCACCTTAAGAATCGCCGGTATGCCATCTTTTAAAAGAACCTTTGCCACATAAGCTTCGGAGCCCCCAGCAAGTGGCTCTTTAACAATGATACCCCAGTCTTCTTCAATACTGCTGACTAGGCTTTCCAGACCAGCTAACCACTTCATTCCTTGATCCCCAAGCGTATGTAGTTTTTGGTGGACGGCTGCAGGTGGATCAAACAGGTGACGAAGACAAATGACGATCAACTCCTTATGAAAGGATTATTGTTGTTCCTTATACTACCATTTTTTCGTTTACTTAAAGGTCGATTCGTCGTAAAATAGGAGCAATATTCTTTTAATAAGTGGAGTGATGACAATGAATCCGATATTGCAGGACGTCCCAGAAGAGTTTTACACCGAACGTTTACATATAAGAATGCCAAGACTGGGAGATGGGCAGGCCGTGTATGATGCGATGCAAGCATCGAAAAAGGAGCTCACCCCATGGCTGCCGTTTATGCAAAATGACCAAACGCTCGATGAGACAGAGATCAATCTCCGCGAAGCGATAGCGAACTTTATAAATCGTACAGATTTGCGCTTGCTCATGTTTCATAGAGAGACCGGGGAGCTTGTCGGGTCAACCGGACTTCATCGCATCAATTGGGAGGTGCCCCGCTTCGAAATCGGTTACTGGGTCGACATAAGATGGTCTGGAAAAGGCTATGTAACGGAAATGGTCAAAGGACTTTCGGTATTTTGTTTTGATACGCTCCATGCGCGGCGCGTCGAAATTCGCTGTGACGCTAAGAATTTGAAAAGTCGTTCCGTGGCAGAAAGAGCAGGTTTTACAGTAGATGCTATTCTAAAAAATGAGAGTGTTGCCGTGACGAACCCGAAAGAGCTTAGGGATACGTATATTTATTCCATCGTGAAATAGCTGCGGCATCTATCCAGGTAATGAGCAAATGGTTAGTGCCTGGATTTTACTCCATCTTCCTTGTAGGAGGTTGTATGGTCTCAGAAAGCAAACATTTTAAATGGGTCATCTTATTCGTAGCTACGCTAGCTCAAGGATGTGCAACCTTTGTCACTTACGGTATGGGTCCGCTAGCAACGGTTTATCAAGATTCCATGGAACTAACTCAGTTTCAAACTGGTCTAATTGTGTCTGCTGTCAATGTGGGTCCTATTTTTTCAATGATGTTTTTTGGTGACCTCATGGATCGATATGGAGAAAAATGGAGTATCGGTATGGGCGCCATTTTCCTTGGATTAAGTACTTTACTGGCATCCGCTTCTCAAGGGTTTTATAGCTTGTTATTGATCCTGCTTTTTGTTGGGGTGTGGTACGGTACAGCTCAGCCAGGAGGAAGTTCGGCTATCATCAAATGGTTCCCCCATAACAACCGAGGAGTAGCTATGGGAATTAGGCAAATGGGAATTCCTTTAGGGGGAGCTTTTGCTTCTATGACAATTCCGGCGATGTTTGCGATCTATGGTCTAAACGGGGCTCTAGTGTTGCAAGCATTTGTTGCCATTGCTGGGGGCGTTGTTTTTTTACTCATTTACAGAGACATTGGTCAAAAGAAAGAAACTAGCAATAAAAAAACAAGTTTTATGCAAAAAATTAAAACCATAAGACAGAATAAATCCCTTTATCCGGTCTTTTTTGTAGGATGCTCAATGGTTTCTGTTCAGTTAGTTATAGTGGCTCATTTGATGAGTTTTTTAAATAACGGGTTAAACATGTCACTTGCACGTTCAGGGGTGTTCTTGAGCATAGCGTTGATTGGTGGATTAATCGGAAGGGTAGCCATCTCCTGGATCAGTGATTATTTCGGCGGAAACCGTGTGAAGCCTCTGCAAGTAACCATTTGCCTAACCTCAGTGATATTGGTGCTTTTTGCATTTTTACCTGACAATCCAAATGCCGTCGCCCTAATGTGTTTATGCTTTATTTTGGGGTTTCTTGGTATGGGATGGTTTAGTTTATTTATCGTCCTACTTTCAGAGGCTGCAAGACCAGAAGCGATCGCATTAACAGTCGCTTTTGGCTTAACATTAAATCAACTCTTTATCGTGTTTTCTCCAGCGCTTTTTGGATTTACTGTCGATGTATTAAATAGCTACAAAAGCCCCTTTTTATTTCTTGCAGCAGTGATTCTAATTGGGCCGATATGGCTACATTATTTAGACCGTAAAGCAGGGTTGATGAGGGTAGCAAAGGATTAAAGCTCTTCTCCAAGCACATACGTCTGATAGCAGAATCAGAAAAAGTATTTGATGGACAGAATAGTTACATGAATCGCGCATTTCAAACCTGATTTAGACAATGGTGTCATTAGAACTATTTAAAGGATTGTGCAAATTAATTTATTTACAAATTAAATATTGGTGATAAAATGTACATAGTTTAACGATTTAACTAAAATATTTTACTGAAACCTCATGGCGAATATCTTAAAGCGTAAGATTAGAGAGGAGGGACCTTGATATATTAGCTCAATTACAAATGGAAGCGATTTCACGATCGACCCCTAATGCCTAATCAGGGACTGCATTGGTGATGCATACTAAATTAATTAATTTAATTTAGATCCTTCGCAACCAAGAACGTGAATTTGCTTCAGAAGCTGTACTAGTAGCTATCCCTAGCATATTGATATATATCATTACGGGGTCACAGATAGAGTGGAAAATGGTAACCAAGGAGAGGAAAAGCAATGTTTATCAAAGGTGTAGATATTTCAACCTTGAAGGAAGTTGAGCAGTGTGGCGGTACTTTTTATGAGGACGGAATGGAAAAGGATCTCTTTCAAATTCTTAAACGCAATGGTATTAACATGATTCGTCTAAGGTTATGGGTGGACCCGTACGATCAAGAAGGAAAGCCGTATATGGGCGGTACGAATGACCTTGGCGTCACATTGGAGCTGGCAAAAAGGGCGAAACGTGAAGACATGAACATCTTATTGGATTTTCACTATAGTGATTTTTGGGCAGATCCTAAGAAACAAAAAAAGCCCAAAGGTTGGGAAGAGTTACAAGGGAAGGCTCTGGAAGACAAAGTGTATACTTATACAAAAGAAGTGCTTTCCGCGCTTGCTGATGAAGGGGTTGCTCCTGAGTACATACAGATTGGTAACGAAACTCCGAATGGCCTTTTATGGCCTGATGGGAAAACCCCGAAGTATCTTGCTGAAGAAGATCGCTTTGAGGATATGGAAGAAGATCTCCAACGTACCGCCTATGATGCTTGTGCAAGGCTGCTCCAAGCAGGAGTTCGTGCGACGAGAGAGGTTCTTAGTCAAGCCAAAATCATCCTACATTTAGACGCAGGTGGGGCAATCAAGCTGTATCAACGATGGTTTGAAGAGATGGAACGTCGAAAAGTTGATTTTGATATTGTTGGCATGTCCTATTATCCTTTTTGGCATGGGTCAATGGAGCAGTTGAAAGCGAATATTGAAAACGTGAATAGAAGCTTTTCAAAGCCAACGATTGTGGTGGAAACGGCCTATGGTTTTACAGCAGAAGATCCTCCAGGTGGCTCAAGTATTTTCAATCAAGAGCTTGCCGAAAAAGCTGGGTATCCAGCGACAGTAGACGGGCAAAGAAAGTTCTTAACAGACCTCATGACGATGTTAAAAGATATTCCTGATCAAGCGGGGCTTGGCATCGTGTATTGGGAACCTGCTTGGTTGCCTGTAAAAGGCACAACGTGGGCGAGTCATCAAGGTATGCTTTACGGCAATGATGTTGCAGCGCCAGGTAACAATTGGGCCAACCAATGTCTCTTTGATTTTAACGGAAACGCATTACCTTCTTTGAAAGCATTTAAATAATCTGGGAGGTCGTCTAATGAATCATAAATTCCGTAAAATAATGATAGGTATTGTCCTCAGTATTGTCGTCTTGTTGCCAGCCATTCTTCCATCCTCGGTGAATGCTGCTACGGATGAATTTATCATCGGTGCAGATGTCTCCATGCTAAAAGAGGTTGATGACATTGGCGCTCGCTTTTACGATGAAGGCATTCAAAAGGACGCATTGGAAATATTAAAAGACCATGGCGTGGATTACGTCAGACTGAGATTATGGGTCGATCCGTATGATGCACAAGGCAATCCTTATGGTGGGGGGACCAACGATCTACAAACGACGCTTGAATTAGCAAAAAAGGCGAAAGCCAATGGACAAAAGGTCATTTTTGACTTTCACTATAGTGATTTCTGGGCAGATCCTGGAAAGCAAATAAAGCCAAAAGCATGGGAGGGTTTGAATCACTCTCAGTTAGTCGAGCGTGTGTATCAGTACACATCAAACGTGATTGAAACGATGAACAGAGAGGGAGTTACACCAGCCATGGTCCAGGTAGGAAATGAGATCCCTTCTGGCATGCTCTGGCCAGAGGGACGCTTAACTGGGGGCGAAGAAGGGTTTGCTGAACTGGCTGCACTCCTTCAATCAGGTGTACAAGCTGTCCACGATGCGATGCCCGCAGGTCAAGAAGCAGAGATCATCTTGCATTTGGACCATGGAGGAGACAATGGATTGTACCGTTGGTGGTTCGATAACATCACTAAATTTGATGTCGATTTCGACATTATCGGGTTGTCCTATTATCCATACTGGCACGGGACGATGAGTGAGCTTCAAGCGAACCTGAATGACATTAGTCAAAGATACGACAAGGACGTCCTCATCGTAGAAACGGCCTATGCCTTCACGCTTGCAGATGGAGACGGTTTGGGCAATATTTTTTATAAAAACGAAGAAGCCGTCGGTGGGTATGATGCAACACCTCAGGGGCAAGTTGAATTTATCCGTGATCTGAAAAACGTGATTCATAATGTTCCAGATGACCGTGGCCGAGGGTTCATCTGGTGGGAACCGACATGGCAGCCTGTAGGTGGAGATACTCACTGGGCGACAGACGCTGGAAAAGCGTACACGAATGACACCGGAGCACCATCAAACGCTTGGGACAATCAGACGTGGTTTGATTTCTCAGGGCATGCCCTTAAAGTTCTTGATGTCTTGGATGAGAGTCCAGGGCGCTGAGGAAGCGTAACCTTTTCATGCAAAAATATGCTCGTTATTCACAGAGCGTAAAACATATTAATTTTGTAGACTGTTCCTCTTCCTTTGGAAGGGAGGGACAGTTTTTTTTGCGTTTGTGATGAGGTGGAAAATGAGCGTACACTGAGGATGGTTTTATGAGTACGTACTCGTTTAACTAATCTGTCATTTTTCTTTACGCGTTCTACCACACCAATTCGGACGTGCTTTAACATTACATCAGCTATACTTTGTCCCCTTGCCTCTTTGCAGCATCACTTCAATAAATCCGTATAAATGCAATCGTTCTTCTTCAGTTAGCTGTTTCAGGCTTTCGAGCAAACGGAGGATATCTGGTGGCAATTCAGATTCTTTTCCGAAAAATTCCGCGCGTGAGATGTCAAGTGCGTTGCAAATGAGAGTCAGTTTGTCCAAGGAAGGCATGGTACGCCCTTTCTCAATGTCACTTATATAGGGCTGTGTCACAAAGGCTTTTTTAGCCAATTCAGTCACTTTTAGTCCTTTGGCCAATCGCAAATTCCGTATTTTTTGTCCGATTTCCATATCTTATCACCTACTTTATTATAAATCTCTCATACCTAGAGCGGCATGATCTTCAATGCTTTTCATATCGCAAATAATTATTTTATGTATTGACAATATAATTTTAGATGATAATATTTTGATTATTCCTACTGTGTTTGCTAAACGCATCACTCATTCAATGTATCATCCTCATCCTGTGATCTTCATACAACCACTGCAAAAAGTAACCTACATCAACCTAACATTCACAACACAGAAAGCTTAATTCCGTCTATTCGAAGCGATACTTTTATTTTCCACTGCAAAAACATTGAGGTGATCATTGCTTGAGAAGAACAGGTGATTTAAAGCTCATCCAAGAGCTTAATCGCTCAATCATTCTGGATGAAATTCGCCATCATGGACCAACATCGCGCACAGATATCTCTAAAAAACATCAATTAAGTCCTACCACAGTATCATCGGCAGTTCATGAGCTCATTCAAGAAGGTCTTGTCGGTGAAAGTGGAGTCGGTTACTCCAGTGGGGGGAGAAAGCCAAGATTAGTACAATTTCTTCCTGATCAACAATGCATTATTGGTGTCTCTCTGAAAAAATCATCCATCCGAATCACAGAGATGAATTTGGAAGCGACCGTAAAACGAGAAATAAGTGAACCTATTCGTTGTATTGGCCAACCAATTATTGAAAGACTCATAGCGTTGTTAACGAATTTTCTCTCGCAAACGTCTTGTGTGGAAAACTGTGCGGGGATTGCCGTCATCGTGCAGGGCGTCGTTGATGCGGATGAAGGAATTATACGCTTGAATTCTAAGTTGAATTTAGTGAATGTTCCGATTAAAAAGATGTTGGAAGAACGATTTCGGATGCCTGTATTTGTTGACAACGACACAAATGCATTCATTTTAGCAGAGAAAAATTTCAATTCCCTTGATTCATACAAAAATATGGTTTATGTCACAGTTGGTGACGGGGTTGGGGCAGGCATTATTGTCAACGGTGATATTTATCGTGGAAGAAGTGGTGGGTCAGGAGAATTTGGTCATACCAGTATCGATTTGCATGGTGATTCATGCGAATGTGGAAGTAGAGGATGTTTAGAAAACTATGTAAGTTGGCCAGTCATACATACGCGCATTTTTTCTTCTCTTAGTAGAGGCACATCATCGAAAATGCTCGATATGGCAAATGGGGATGTAACGAAGATTTCCCTTGTGCACTATAGACAGGCGTTGAGAGAGAATGACCCTCTTGCAGTATCGATTAACGACGAAGTTGCTCAATATCTTTCAGTAGGTTTAGTGAATCTAGTCCATCTTTTTAACCCTGAGGTCGTTATTCTTGGTGGAGAACTTCTAATTGAAAACGCTTCACTTTTTGATCAGGTGGCAACCCATTTGGAAACACAAACACTCCGTACATTAGCGGACGGAATGGACGTGAGATTGACTACATTAGGTAAAGAATTTGAAATGCTTGGTGCAGCATCTGTTTTATTGCAAGAGAAGTTCCGATTTACACTCTAGTGAAAAGTCATGGAGGCGACTCGAATGTTGAAGGCGTTGAACCAATGGTGTTTTCCAGAAGGAACCCCTTTATCTAAAGTATTTTCAATGACTGCGAATGCTGGCTTTGATGCGATTGAGTTAAACCTATATGAATCGGGCGGTGAAGGACTGACGATCGATACGACCGTTGGAGAAGCGCAGGCCATAAAATCTATGGCTGACGCCAACGGCTTAACGTTACGAAGTTTATCAACAGGCATGTTATGGTCTTACCCCATTGTCTCGGAGGATAGAGACATAAGGGAGAAGGGGCAACAGATCGTGATGAAGCAAATAGAGCTAGCGGCAGAATTAGGGATGGATACTGTGCTCGTCGTTCCTGGGGCAGTAACTGCACATATGGCTTACGACCAGTGTTATTTTAAAAGCCAAGAGGCGTTGCAGCCACTTTTACGACATGCTGAAGAGCATAACATTTTTCTAGGGATTGAAAACGTGTGGAACAAGTTTTTGCTCTCCCCTTTAGAAGCGGCTCGCTATGTGGATGAATTAGATTCCCCGAAAGCCGCCTTTTATTTTGATGTCGGCAATGTGTTGCAGTTTGGGTTTCCTGAACAATGGATTGAGATTCTTGGTCATCGCATTGCCAAGGTTCATGTCAAAGACTTTAAGACAGCTGTCGGGAATATTAATGGATTTGTTCCTTTGCTCGCTGGGGATGTAAATTGGCACGCAGTAATGAAAGCGCTTAAAAAGATTGGTTATGATGATGTCCTAACGGCGGAAATTCCAGCGCATACTTTTTCATCAAGAACACTTCCCGAGGATACGTTACGTCATATGGATGCCATTCTTCAAAGTGTAGAAGAGGAGGAAGTCAAATGAGTAAGAAGGTAAAGGTAGGCTTTGTTGGTGTAGGAGGAATTGCATCTGTGCATCTAAGAAGCATAGAGGCAAATGAGGATGCTGACATCGTTGCTGTTTGTGATATATCAGAGGAAAATGTGCAGCGATCCGCTTCGACGTACAACGCGCAGGCTTATGTGGATAGTAAACAAATGTTGGAGAATGAAGTGCTAGACGCCTTGTTTATATGCGTGCCCCCGTTTGCTCACGGCACCATGGAGGAAGACGCATCCGCAAAGGGAATTCACCTAATGGTTGAAAAGCCAGTTTCGCTCGATGTTGCAACAGCGCTTAGAAAGTCTGAGGCGATACGTGAATCGGGCATCATTCATGCAACAGGTTATTGCTTAAGGTATTTGGATACGGTAGCCCTCGTCAAAAAGTATTTAAAGAACAAAGACATCGCAATGATTAGTGGTCATTACATGACTCGGTTTGTGCAAACGCCATGGTATCGGGACAAGAGTAAATCAGGTGGACAATTAGTCGAGCAAGCCACTCATACGTTGGATTTAATGCGTTACTTTGGCGGAGAGATTACGGACATTTATGCGAATATGGATCTGCTTTTAATGAACGATATCCCTGACATCTCCATTCCTGATGTAACGTCGGTTCAGATGAAGTTCAGTTCGGGAAGTATCGGGCAAATGGCTTGTTCCTTTACACAACCTGATCACCGAGCTGGTATTGAGATCCTTGGCAAGGAGTTTCGGGTCGTTATAGATGGGGCGGATGCGAGCATTATTGAAGAAGGGAAAAGTGTTCGTTACACGTCGAAGGTCAATTTTTATGAGGCGCAGGATCGCTGTTTTATAGATGCGGTCAAAACGGAAGACCAATCGAAGATTTTATCAGATTACAATAATGGCGTAGAAACACTTCTCGCCTCTTTGGCTGCCAATCATTCTAGTGACACGGCAAAACCCATTCAAATTGATGCTTATAGAGCAATTGAATCAAAAATTCTGTAGCAGGAGGTTTTAAGGAATCAGTCATTATTGTAGGCAACGACCACAGGGAAGTATACAACCGAACGACAACCATAGACGAACAGGTGAGGAACGAGTAAAAACGTTCAGGAGGTGAGGAGTATGCGTGCATTCCGTCTCAAGCGAACGGATTGGGTAGGATGGATTTTTTCTCTACCATTACTGATAGGGATTTTGGGATTCGCCGTTTACCCTATGGTGTATTCTCTTTTCATGAGTTTTTTACAAAATGGAGAATGGGTAGGGCTTAAAAATTATTCGTATGTTGTCAATGACACGATGTTTTGGAAATCACTGTGGAACACACTTTACATGGGTATGCTCTCTGTCATTCTTGGCGTAAGTCTCTCTTTTATCTTGGCAACGTTGATTTACAACGTCAATTTTCCTCGGTGGCGTAATTTTTTCAAGGCCGTCTATTTTCTGCCGAACGTCGTATCGCTCGTCGCGACGAGTATCTTGTTTTCGTTGTTGTTTTACCCAGATCAGCAAGGGCTGTTAAATTACGTGGCTTCATTGGTGGGCATTGAACCGATCGGCTGGTTTACCGATCCGAATGTCGCAAGATTCAGTATTGTTTTGATGACCTTGTGGGGGATGCTCGGGTATAACACGATTATCTTTCTGGCAGCACTAACTAGTGTTCCTAAAGAACTGTATGAAGCTGCTGAAGTTGATGGAGGAAATTTCTTTAAGAAATGGTGGTATGTCACGATTCCTTATGTGCGGCCGGTCCTCATGTTTATGGTCATTATTGGGACGATCAATGGGATGAAACGTTTTACAGATATTTGGCTTATTGGGGGATCAGCAGGGAACCCCGGGGGCTCCTTAATGACATCGGTCCTCTACATCTATAGAAATGCTTTCATGTCTTCGCAAATGGGTGTCGGGACGGCAGCAACATATCTTTTATTTTTGATTATTCTCGTCTTGACTTTAATCCTAATGAAATTGAATAAAGATCAAACAAAATAATGATTGAAAGGTGGTGAGTTCATGAACGCCAGGAGTCAACCGCTAGAGACACAGGCATATAAACACATAAAAGCAAAGCGAAGCCAAAAGGTGATTCGAGCAAATGTCATCTTGATCACGATCCTCCTAATAGGATCCCTTACGATGATTGTCCCTTTTGTATGGATGCTGATGACGAGCTTTGACTGGTCTGCAAGACTGAATATTCCGTTTCCTCCGCGATTTTGGCCAGAGGAGTTCTCACTCAAGCCTTACGAAGCGGCATTTACAAATGTGCCACTGCTGAAATACATGATGAATTCAGTTCTTGTTTCGGCAGGCGTTATTTTCGTTAGTTTACTCTCCGCTACTTTTTCGGGATATGCCATTTCAAAGCTGCGCTTTAAAGGCGGAACATTTGTATTGGTAGCCGCGTTAAGCACCATGATGATCCCCTTTGAGGTTACTATGATTCCACAATATCTATTATTCTCGAACTTGAACCTGTTAGACAATTACCTCGCCTTTTATCTTCCGGCACTCAATTTTGCATTTGGAACCTTTTTAACAAAAGCCTTTGTTGATCAGCTGCCTGGCACATTAAGAGAAGCAGGAGTGATTGATGGGGCAGGAGAATTCCGTGTGTTTTTCAGCATTTTTTTACCGCTATGTGTACCGATTATTTCAACAATGGCTATTTTGCAGTTTCTTGCCGTGTGGAACGACCTGTTATGGCCACTGCTTGTATTGCAAACTCCTGATAAATACACTGTTCAGCTAGGAATGGCCATGTTCACGTATAACCAGGGGAATAGTGACCTGCCATCCATCATTATGGCAGCGACAACAGTGTCCTTACTACCCGTTCTAGTCGTCTACTTTTTGCTCCAAAAGTATATTGTCGAAAGCATTGCCCAGACAGGAATAAAAGCATAGGGGGTTCGAATGATGATGAGAGTTTTATTATTACTAAGTGTGGTATTTGTTATGTTCGTAACGGGGTGTAGCTCTAACCAAACGTCAAACCCAGACGCTGAAGTAGTTCGGGTCGCTCTCGCTGGTCGCGCATTAGAAGATGGCATTGATCCGATTACTGGGGCAGAAACGATAGGCTTGAACACGTTTCTCGAAGAATCGTTTTATCCGAATCATCCAGATATAAGGTTGGAGCTCACGACAGTTCCTTGGGAAAATGCACGAGCAAAGATCAATTCAATGCTCCAATCGGGTGACGTTGATGTAATTTATACAGGTGGAGCGTTCGCGTCTGTGTACTATCAAGATGGATTGATTAGAGGACTGAATGACCTTATTGAAGGGGATGAAACGTTCGATCCAGCAGCTTATTTAGATGGTGCTTGGAATGAATCCTATAGTACGAAATCGTTTGATCAACAAACACAGTTTGGTATTCCTGCTGTGCTCGGAAGGCGCATGACAGTTTATGATAAAACGTTGTTTGATCAGTGGGACGTGGAGTATTTATCTGAAAATCCTACCCCTGAGGAAATACTAGAAAAGGCGAGTCAAATGACGGGGACAAATCCAGTGACGGGCGAAGAAAATTACGGTCTATGGTACAGCGGAAACGCGTTGAATGGCTCTACGTTTGTTGCACTTGCCCATTACTTTGGAGCACAAGGTGCTGAAGGCACACTAGACAATCTTGGGGAAATCAATTGGAACTTAAACTCTCCGCAAATTGTAGACATTCTCTCATGGATGGAAGAAGCAGTGCCGTATATGCCACCAGCTTTTATTAATGGTGGGGGAAACGAGAATTTTGGTACGGAAAATAACAATGTAGCGATCGTATTGGATGGTACTGGCGCTACGGCAACGAGTCATTATCGTGAAACGGGAGAGACGACGATGATTGACCGGTTCATTCCCGTCATGAATCTAGGCCCGAACGGTGAAGGTTGGGTGGCGGTAGACCCTTACATTATGGCGAAAGATGCACAAAATGTAGAGGCGTCATGGGAAGTGTTGAAGTTTCTTGCTGGGAAAGAAGCGCAGGAATATGGGTATGAGAATTTTATGCTTACACCAACGCTTTCCGAAGCTGATTTTGTGTTAGAAAATGATACCTATACACAAAAAGCCATGGAAATTGCCGAAATCTCAAAAACGTTGTTGTTGGATGAAGCGAATCCTTTCTTTGCAAGCGATATTGTGCCAGCGATTAACACATTCCTAAGCAATGCATACAACGGCAATGCCCCTAATAAGGAAGCTTTTTTAACCGATTTGCAACAGCGTGCGGAGAATTGGTCGAACAATCAATGATGTAGAAAACGAGTAAGGTCTAGACTAACCTAAATAAATGGGACAGAAAAAAACACCCTTCAAGTGATACACTTAAACAAAGTGTTAATTTGGAGGGTATTTTTTATGGGGAAAAACAGATATTCGGCAGAAACGAAATGGGCAGTGGTTAAAGATAAACTAAGCGGACAGTACACCAATCGACAACTCATGGAGAAGTATGGGGTCAAGAATGAGTCCCAGATTAAGACGTGGATGAAATGGTATCGTGAGAATCAGCTTCATCGATTTGATCAGCCGATAGGAAAGCAATATAGCTATGGTCATGGGCCGGAGTATGCTTCAAAGGAAGAGGAAACCAATCGGCAGCTTGAGCACTTAAAAGTGGAGAATGACATCTTAAAAAAATACTTG
This sequence comes from Aureibacillus halotolerans, assembly GCF_004363045.1. NCBI lineage: Bacteria > Bacillati > Bacillota > Bacilli > Caryophanales > Bacillaceae > Aureibacillus > Aureibacillus halotolerans. The sequence goes on along the minus strand of NZ_SNYJ01000004.1, from coordinate 260,787 downwards.
GAGATCGAAAAGGAGTTGAAAAAGAAGTAGTCCTTTATTTGGTGGAGAGATTGCGCCAAAAACATACTGTCACGAACATCTTAACGGTTTTGAAGGTGCCAAAATCAACGTATTATCGCTGGGCTTCAGAAGGTATTCCCCCTCTATCAACCGTAGAGGAAGCTGTGATTTCTTTGTGTACCGAAACGTCCTTCCGGTATGGGCATCGGAAAATACGAAAGTTACTGCAACGCCAGTATGGCATGATACGAAATCGAAATACCGTGCAGCGTATCATGCAGAAGTTCCATCTCCAGTGTAAGGTGAAACGTAAAAGGAAGTGGACGTCACAAGGAGAGTCTATCATCGTTGCCCCGAACCTTCTGAACCGGGACTTCATGGCGATAAAACCTAATACAAAATGGGTCACGGATATCACGTATATTCAATATGGACCAAGAACACTGTATCTCTCTACAATCATGGACTTATACAATAATGAAATCGTCGCTTACAGTTTGGAGGATCATCAACAGACATCTCTCGTATTGGATACGTTAAGGAAAGCAGTGGCGAGCCGAAATGATCCAAAAGGTGTCATCCTGCATTCCGATCAAGGAAGTGTGTACACGTCTTATGCGTACCAACAAGAAATAGCAGAAGAATTGGAACTTATCAGCAGTATGTCAAGGCGAGGGAACTGTTGGGATAACGCCGTGATTGAATCGTTCCACTCGAGCTTGAAATCAGAGGAGTTTATGTATACGAAATTCAATTCCATATCAGAGAAAGAAGTGATAGAACGGATCGACCATTACCTGAAATACTATAATGAAGAGCGTATCCAAGAAAAATTAGGCTACCACGCACCAAAAGAATATGGTAGCATGGTAGCCTAATAAGGGTGTTTTATTTGTGTCTCATATCGCTAGGTCAGTCTAGTCGGTTTTAGGTTTTTTCTTGAACTAAGATATTGAAGTAAAACATCCGAACGACCTACGGCATTTCACTTGGAATTTCGTAGAATCGTTCGGATGTTTTTAATGTGTAAAACTGTTGGAGTGATTTCCTCTGTGCAACTCATTGTCATTAACGGAACTGGAAATTAGCGGCAAGCTTTTTAGGGTTACAGAACGATACGGTATGAGAGGGTTTTACTTGCGGAAAGCAAAAATCTCCTCCGCCGTTTTAGCGAGCATGAAGGAAATGGAAATGGAGATAGAAAACCACGAACAAGCAGCGGTATGCCGCTGCTTGTTCGTGTAATTGTACGCATTGTTTCATTGTTTCATTGTTTCCTTGTGTCGGGTTGTATGGCATTCGCAGACTGACTTCGCATCGAGAACGATAATATAGCCGGAAGGAGTGCGATTGCAACACCAATTGCGCCAGCCACGCCGATTGATTGTAAGGAAAATATTTCTACAACAAGACCACCAATGGCAGCACCGGCAGCAATCCCCAACTGAATGAAGGATGTATTCAAGCTCAGAAGAATGCCCGATGCGCTTGGTGACAAGCTAATCATATAAACTTGCTGAATGGGACCCGTAGACCAAGCAAAAAACGACCATAACAGCAGCAACGGAAAGACAGCTATAGATGTATGGGCAAAGAGGAACATAAGGATTAAAATACCAGCATGGATCATTAAGCTTCCATTCAACGTACGCGGAATACCTAATTTATCCGCACCATAACCTCCAGCCTGGGCGCCCAGCAAACTTGCTATGCCGAATGAAAATAGCGCGATGCTCACCATCCCATTGCTCATACCCGTAATGTTTATCAGAAATGGTGTAATAAACGTGTAAACGATCGTATAACCGACCATCCAAAAAAAGCTAATCGACAAGGTTAATAATAGCTGCGGCCTTTTCAACAGGGCGAGTTGTTCTTTAAGAGGTACATTTGCCTCTCCCTGCGACTTTGGCAATACCATTAAAATGACCAGCATCGCGATAAAACTAAGAAGGCCGATTCCATAAAAAATCATTTTCCAGTCGTAGGTACTGGCAATGACTCTTCCCAGAGGAACACCTAAAATAAGCGATAGATTAAATCCCATCATGATAGTTGCTATGGCGGTGCCTTGTTTTCCAGGTCCGGCAATTTGAGCAGAAACAGTTAGGGCAACCACAGTAACGACACCTGTACTAAGAGCTAAGATCACTCTCGCACCAACAAGCATCGGATAGCCCGTCGAGAATACCGTAATTAAATTCCCTATAAAAAAGAGCGCCAAAGCAGCTAGCATAAGTGTTCTCCGGCTTAGTTTAGAGGTAACCGCAATGAGAATCGGAGTACCAACCGCGTAAGTTATGGAAAAAACCGAAATGAGTTGGCCGGCAACAGCAATGGTTACGCCGACATCTCTGGAAACCAGATCCAATATCCCGGCAATTACAAATTCCGAGGTTCCCACTAAAAAACTTATCATCGCTAAAATATAAACTTTCCACGATTTAATCATTTGATTGTTCCCCTTTCTAATTCTATATATCTAAAAACATAGAAATAACAACGATGAAGGATTGGATTTTTTAACAGTGTACTTTCTTTAATGCCTAGCTAGCTCCTTTCGGACAAGAGGGGCGACATACGTTCCAAATCGTTCAATCGTTCTTAACAAATCACGATGCGGAAGCGTACTAAAGTCAACGTACAAAAGAAAACGAGTCAAGCCCAGTTGTTTGATTACACGTACGATCTTTTCTGCTACATATTCTGAATCTCCAACATAAAGAGCGCCGCGGGGGCTCAATGCTTCCTCATATACACTTCGTGTATAAGTCGCCCAACCGCGTTCCCTTCCAATTTGATTCATTTGTTCGGCCATAATGGGATAATACTTTTCTTTGGCTTCTGCAAACGTGTTGGCAATAAAACCATGCGAATGACAGGCGATTTGCAATTGATTAGGATCGTGCCCTGCTTGTTGAGCTGCTTTAAGATATAAATGCACTAAGGGAGCGAAACGCTCCGGCATGCCGCCTATAATGGAGAAAATGACAGGAAGACCAAGCTGACCGGCACGAATGGCCGACTCCGGACTACCTCCAGTAGCGATCCACACAGGAAGCGGGAATTGTTGCGCACGCGGGTATACGCCCATATCGAGCAACGGTGCACGGTGCTTGCCGCTCCATGTTACGCTCTCTGAAGATCGTATTTTGAGTAAAAGCTCCAATTTCTCATGGAATAATTCCTCATAATTTTGCAAGTTATATCCGAAGAGAGGAAAAGATTCGACAAAAGAACCGCGTCCGGCCATGATCTCGGCCCGCCCATTTGTTAAGTTATCCAGGGTGGCGAAATCCTGATAAACACGGACTGGGTCCGACGAAGACAATACCGTAACAGCACTGGACAGCCGAATATGGTTTGTAGTAGCTGCAGCCGAAGCCAAAATAATTGCCGGCGATGAGCTTGTGTAGTCCATGCGATGATGTTCACCAATCGCATAGACATCAAGACCGGTCTGATCAGCCAACTGAATTTCTTCCATCGCTTGTCGCAGTCGTTCGCCTGGCAGAACCCCCCTTCCTTTGGGGTTGGTGTGAAGAAATGTAGAGATTCCAAGTTCCAGTGGCAAGCGTTTTTCCAAAATGGTTTCCTCCCTCAGTATTCTATAATTCTAAATATATAGAAATGATACTCAAAAAAATTTACACCAGTAAATATGGCGCAAACTTCTTTGCCACGTCTTGATCAACGCTGTAGTGAATAAACGAACCGTTCTTTTGCGAATCGATTAAACCCGATTCCGTCAGCTGCTTGAGATGATGTGATAACGTTGAACCGGCTACGTGGCCAAGCTGTTCACCGATCGCGGTAACGCATTGATTCTCTTGCTTGATTAGCATTAAGGCAATTTTTAGTCGTGTAGGCTCACCTAGAGCCTTGTATACTTTGACAGCTTGCACCAGATCGGGATCTACATTAGCCATTAAATTCTCCTTTCCACCATCATTTCTATGTTTATGGAATTATAGAAATGATATTACCACCTAATGACTGCGTTGTAAAGTGTAAAGTGACGATTTTGCTGTTTATCAATCGTCTGGAAAGTGTCACCTTAACTCGTCCGAGAAAATGCCACTTTTAAGTGTGGCCGAAGCGCTCACCAAAGCGCTTCGGCATAGCTGATGTGTTGAGAATACATGTCGTCTTGGAAGTCGCTCTTGCTTGTGGTACGCATAGTTTTGGATTGTTGCAACGTGGTTTTCCACGGATACAAGGAGGCTGGTTTGCGTGGAGACGCAGAACTCGCCTTTTGTGCGCTTGGCAGCGCAACCGACTAGGGAGTGAAAGTCTCCTGTACGCCGAGTTGGTGGAAGTACGAGCTGACCCGTAATGCCTCGTCCGTGAGGAGAGTTGCGGAGGACGGGAAGGCAATCCATCAGTCAGCTTTCACTGACTTTCTGGACAGCCTCTTTTTTTAGATCTATTTCAAATGAGTGTTCTGGTTCTCAATTAGTGTAAACAAGATCATTTGCTTTTTCAGGAGAAACACAAAGTTTTTTAATAACTTCTGCTAAACTAGCCGCTGGAACCAAACTACACCCGCGTTTTTGTATATCACCGATCAAACAAAATACACGCTGCAGCTGGCCCTTCAATCAATGGTGATTGCCTCTGATGCGACTTCCAGCAGTACCTTTTTTACACCAAATGTTCACATGGCCGGTATCATGATTGCCCTTGTGCCTTTATTGATTATCTATCCATTTGTGCAGAAATACTTTGTCAAAGCCATCATGGTTGGCTCAACAAAGGGATAGGAGGACGATATGAATCAATTGCTCTCAGAAGATATGAAAACGTTGGTTTATGAAATTCACCCGCAGGAGGAAAAAGAGTATGTCACTCTCCCCTTTACGGTGGATGAAGCTACGGACCGACTGGATGTATCCTACAGCTTTACAGGAAAGGATGACGGTGCAGTCATCGATCTCGGAATAGAGGATCCCTATCAGTTTTGCGGCTGGAGCGGGGGTGCCTGTGATCATTTTGTTATCTCTGAGCGTGAAGCGACACCAGAATATAAGCGTGGTCGTTTGCACTGTGGGGTATGGAATATTATCCTTGGTGCGTATCGAGTTCCTCACATTTGTAAAGTGTTTGTCACTATAAAACAACAGCGTACTGATGTGCCTGTGTGGCTTAAAGGCGACTTGCATATGCATACGGAACATTCCGATGGTAGCTTTACAATAGAAGACACCTTCCGAATTGCAAAGAAAAAGGGCTTGATTTTATTGCTACAACCGACCACAATACGACTTCGCAAAAATCGTTGTGGCTTTTGGCATGACGGGGTGATGGTTATTCCGGGTGTGGAATGGTCAACGTATAAAGGGCATGCCAACATTCTTGGTGGTCAGGAGCCACTTGAATCTTTTCGTATCCGTACAGATCAGAAAGCAACTGAGCTTATGAATGCAGTGAAGAAACGTGGTGATGTCTGGATCGTGAATCATCCGTTTGATGATGGCTGTCCATGGGAATGGCCACATCATTTGCAGGCTGTCGAGGTATGGAATGGTCCATGGCGGCTTATCAATGAAAAAGCGAGCGGTTTCTTGGTGGCACGAACAGTTGGTTCGTGGCAACGGGATTACGGCTATTGGAGGAAGTGATACGCATAGGCCAGATCCGAATGTCGAGCACGGAACGCCAACAACCTGGGTTTTGGCGAAGGCAAGGACGGTCGAAAGTATTCTAGAGGCTATTCGAAAAGGGTGGGTTTGCATCAGTTCAACTTTGGAAGGACCGCGAATTGCCATTCAAAAAGGACACGCCAGTGTAGGAGTTAAAAAAGGGAAGCCTCAAGTTGCTGTATCAGGGGCAAAAGCGGGTCAAGTCGTCAAACTTTTCTCAGAGAAGGGAGTAGAGGAACGCTATGTCATCCCTGAATCTGTTGACAATTGGTCCAGTGATGTCAGGGTTGCGGCTGCTCATTTCTATCGTGTAGAGCTTTGGTCTGAAGGTGAAGGATTATTGCTTAATTTTTTGACCACATCGGTAGAATACTTCTCTTTAACCCTAATGGACACAAGTGCAATATTCTCGTCGTGTTTTCTTTACACCTAGTGCGCTGACGTGGCTCGATTTTCACTAGTGAAAATCATGGCAATAAAGGACAATACAACATCCCTACCGAAAAAGAGTAGACAAACAAAACAACTAGAGCAAGACGACAAACAAAACTGATATCGGTGATGATAAAGGGGATGTTGTTTTGAATAATCAACAGATTGTATTTACGGCACCAGGGGTTGTGGAATGGCGAACGGAGGCATTTGATAGACCACAACTGAAGGCGACAGAGGTTTTGGTGAAAAAGAGATTTAGTCTTATTAGTCCAGGCACCGAGCTCGCTTGTCTATCAGGTGGAGAACAGTGGTTTCAGATGCCGCAAATACCTGGGTATGCAGCGGTAAGCACAGTCATTGAAGTGGGAGCTGACGTCGAACATGTGGCTCAGGGTGACCTTGTCTTTCATTATGGCAAGCATTGTACATATGAAATTGTTCGCGCCAGTGAGCTGGTGGTGCATGTGCCTAATGACTTAGAGCCTTCAATTGCGCTTTTTGCTCGCTTAGCGACAGTTGCTTTTACGGCACTGCGTGTGTCGGAAATTGAACTTGGCGACCAAGTTGCTGTCACTGGATTAGGGCTCGTTGGAAATTTTGCCGCTCAGCTTGCTCAACTTCAAGGTGGCGTCGTCACGGGCATGGACCTCTCAAAGGAACGCGTGACATTGGCACAACGTTGTGGCATTAAGCAGGCGGTACTTTCGTTCTCAGACATAGGGCCAAAGAAGTTCAATACGTTTATTGAGGCAACGGGTCAGCCACAGGTGCTTCATGAAGCACTCTCATGGGTGGCTCCTTTTGGAGAGTGCATTTTGTTGGGAACCCCGCGAACAGACTATACCACTAATTTGACCGATGTTTTGCGACACACACATCTGCACGAAAAGGGGAGCGTTACACTGAAAGGTGCCCATGAATGGCGGTACCCTATGAAAGCACACCCGTATGAAAAACATTCAATGGAACGAAACACACGTATTGTGTTCGAGTTGATGCGTTCTGGTCAGCTGCACGTCGCTCCTTTAATTAGCCACATGTTGAAACCGCAAAACGCTAAGGAAGCGTACCAAGGGCTTTCGGAGGCAAAAGAAGACTACATTGGTGTGTTGTTTGATTGGGTCGAATAGCTTCTACGTATAGAACGCAGCGACAAAACCCCTGTTCAAAAATGAACGGGGGCATTTTTTTGTTTGTAAGTTCGCGTTTAAGCGGTGGCCAATTTTCGGTACAAAGAGGTCATGGAACCGTGCTCACGACGAAGTTGCTCGACCTCTCCTGTGAGCACCACCTTGCCTTGATCCAAGAACACAACGTAATCGAGTAATCCGCCCAGATCGCGAATTTCTTGTGAACAGAGGAGGACGGTTTGGTCAGGGTCGTCACTGACCCGTTTAATCAAGGCATCAATGATTCGGTCGCGTGACATGATATCGATGCCTGCAAAGGGTTCATCCAACATAAGCAGAGGCAACTGCCGAGCCATTGTCATCATTCATATAAAACGCGCGCTTTGACCAGATATAGATCTTGAGATTAGACATCAAGGGGGACGTCCAGCAACGTGGCAAAAGCTTCTGCATCAGCCTTATTAAAATGAGGAAGATGCTGAGCCGCCCAATCGATTGATTGCTGCCCCGTTTTATCCTTAATCTCGCTAGACGAAATCAAGTCGCGATCGGTCGGCCAAAAAGATTGCTCGGGCAAATAAGCAATGTGGTTCCATGCCCCACCACCTGGGGGTCCCCAAAAAGTGTGATGTCTCCCTTGTCAGGCTGAATGAAATCGGCGAGCAATCGGAACAGCGTGCTTTTTCCTGCCCCGTTCGGAACAAAAACGCCTACGATCCCTCCTTTTGGAAGTGAAAAGGTGCAGTCCTGTAACGCCATCTTTCTTCCTAACTGTTTGCTCACCTTATTGAAGGTAATGATCGCTTGTTCCGTCATTTTTAAACTTCCACCTTTCTATTTTTCTTCGATAAACCGTCTCATTTCTTCTAATGAATAGCCTAAATTCCGCATTTTCTCCATGAACTCATCCACGGTTTCTAGCGCTAGACGGGAGCGGAAGGCACGAATACGCTCATGATCCGTCGTAACAAAAGTACCTTGACCACGGCGCTGTTCTGTCAACCCTTCACGCTCCAATTCTTGGTATGCGCGCATAACCGTGTTTGGATTGATTTTTAGCGCCTGCGCCATTTCCCTAACTGCGGCTATTTTATCTCCAGGGTTCATCGTTCCTATAGCAATATAGCTTTGGATTTGCTGCACAAGCTGTTCGTAGAGCGGTTTGCTCGGATCTAAAGAAAAGAAAAGCTGGCCTACCTGTCTTTCTTCCATAGTTCTCCTCCTTTTGCTGGATGTATAATCTTGATTAGTGTATTATAACACTTAATACACATAATACAATAAGAATTATTCACTCAAAATAATGAGGTGCACAAGAGGAGTCAAGTAAAATATTTTATTGGTATTTTATCACTTGAAAAAGAATGATTTAACTCAACAGTAGCGTTATTGAGAATACAATGAATGGTAAAATGAGTTCAGAAAATAAAAAACGGTTATTGACATTTGTAAACGCTATCAGTATGATAATTTTAACTAAATTAATTAACTTAATTTAGATAAACTATTTCACTTAGGGGGATACTATGAAAAGATTCTGGTCTTTTGGTCTTTTGTTGATATTAAGTCTTGGTATACTTGCGGCTTGTAGCGGGGGAGGAGAAGAAACAGGAAGTTCAGAAGATGCGGTGACTTTAACGCTTTGGAATCGGTACCCTGAGCTACGAGATCCCTTCGATAAATTGATTAGTGATTTTGAGAAAGAACACCCGAACATTAAAATAGAAAAACAGGATTTGCCGCTCGATTCGCATTATGCACAGCTTCAAACAGCTTTATCTGAGGACCAGTTGCCAGATATTTTTACCACTGCCCTTGGTTTAAAAGATTTGGTTGAGGCAGATGCTGTCAAAAACCTAAATGAAGTGTTTACTGAAGATGTGAAATCACAATTCGTAGAAGGTGTTTGGACAGAAAACGGTACAACATTAAACGATAATGTGTATGTATTCCCGTTCCTATCACCAAAAAGTGGTGCGTACATTATGTATTACAACAAATCGATTTTAGAAGAGTTTGGTTACACGGAGAGCGACATTCCGAGGAGTTGGGATGAGTTTGTGGAGTTTGGCAAAGAGCTTAGAGCAGCGTCAGGCGATACAATTTATCCACTATCCTGGACAAACGAAGGATGGGCGAACGAAGGTCTTGTCAACATGATGAGTACGGCTATTACACCTGAGGTCCCTTGGAACATGAATTATAAAGAAGGTCAGCCTACGTTTACACAACCAGGAAAAATAGAATCTATTCATTATTTAAAGCGCTTGCTTGACGAAGGTGTCATGGCTCCTGCCAGCATAGAAACGAATGTTTCAAAAGCAGAAGCAAATTTCACAGCAGGTGCCAATGCTTTCTGGATTAGCGGGAACTGGACTGGCATGCAGTTAACGAACAGTTATGGATTTACTGATTGGGGCGTAGTGCCTATCCCTACGAAAAATGGCGATCCATATTATTATCCAGCAGGTCGTCAAGTAGACGGGTTCAGCGTAAGTCAAGATACAGAGCATTGGGAAGAAGTTAAAATCTTTCTAGAGTATTCGATTGAAAATCTTCATCAGACATTGTACGTTGAGCCGGGTATCGGCATTCCAGCGAAAAAAGATGTTGGCGGTGAAGCGGCATATCCTCAATTTGCCGACATTCGAGATCTCATGAATGAACTGGCTATCTCAGTACCAAACCCTGTGCAGAATAACTTAGCGATCATTGAATTTCAGCGTGACTATACAGGAAAACTGGACGCTCAGGATAGTGGAGCACTGATTGGTGGCTATCTCGCTGGAGCAGTTCCAGATGTTGAAGCTGAATTGAAAAAGCAAGAAGAGAAGCACCGTGCAATGTTTAGTGAAACGCTCGAACAACATCCAGACGTTTCACGAGAAGATTTCATCTTTGAAAATTGGACACCGTTTGAGCCTTTTACGGCGGAAGATTATAAATAAGCAAAAGCAGATTGTAAGGCATAGGGCGATAGCGCCTATGCCTTACATCCCTCTACTGAAAGGAGCATAGCGTCATGATACGCAAAACGGAAGATGTGGTCACTGCCTCTCGTCCTAAGAAATTGAGCAAGCGAAAACGCCAGCGCTATATCTGGGCATATGTGTTTCTTTTTCCGCAAATTATCATGTTTTTTGTTTTTTCGCTGTATCCGATTATCATGAGCTATGTCTATTCTTTTTATGATTGGTCAGGGATCGGTCCTCTGGATGATTTTGTTGGCTTCGCAAACTATTGGCAACTCCTTACATCAGACAGATTTTGGGCGTCTCTTCTGAACTCCTTTTATTATGTAGCAGGCACGACAGTCTTAAGTGTTGGGTTCGCTCTAATTCTTGCAATCATTTTGAATGACCAACGAATGAAAGGTAAAGGATTTTACCGAACGATTTACTTCTTGCCTGTAGTCACAACGACAGCCATTGTTGGAATCATTATGAGTAGTATTTTTGGAATCAACGGTCTCGCCAATGCCATTATTACCGGATTACATCTCTCTGAACGACCGATTCCTTTCCTTAGTGATGCCACGTTGGCGATGGGGATTTTAATTGTCGTTGGTGCATGGAAAGGTCTGGGCATCAATATGGTCTATTGGCTTGCTGGACTTCAGTCCATCCCTAATGAGCTCTATGAATCAGCGCAGCTAGATGGTGCGGGATTTTGGAGAACGTTGAGACATATCACGTTGCCCTTATTAAAACCTATTTTTGCAGTGATCATGCTACTGTCCATTGTCGGTGGAATCAATGCCTTTGATTTGGTCAAAACGTTGACCAACGGAGGACCGTATTACCAAACAGAAACCTTGGATTTGTTTATTTACAATTATGCATTTTCTAGTGATACGACCGGTGGAGATACACGAATGGGGTATGCGTCTGCCGCGGGCGTTCTTTTAGGAATGATTACATTTGTGATTAGCCTCGCATTTGGAGGCGCCAGTTTCCAAGCAGAGCTACGCAAATTTAGAGAAAATCGGAAAAAAGGGAGGAAGAAAGCGTGATCTCAAGCAAAAAAGCTCGCATATTCCTTCATGTGTTTCTTTCCGTTTTAGGATTGATCTGGATCTATCCATTCATCTGGATGGTTCTTTCATCTTTAAAAACCAATCGTGAGTTTTTGACGAGTGGCATTCAGCCATTGCCTGAGGACCCTCAATGGGAGAATTATCTTCGGGCATGGGACAGCGCTAATTTTTCGGATTACTTCTTGAACACCGTCATTTTCACTGTGTCGGTCGTGTTCATCGTTATTGTACTTTGTGCACTTACTGGTTATGCCCTTGGTAGAGTGCAGTTCCCAGGGCAGAAAACAATCATGTTCATCGTTGTTGCGATTATGTTTATTCCAAAAGGGTATACTGTCATCCCTTTATTTCAAATTATTAGTGATCTCGGCTTGTCTAACTCGTTATTCGGTGTGATCGTTGCCGAGTCCTCGGGGGCGCACGTTTTGTTTATTCTCATGTTTGCCTCCTTCTTTGCACGGATTCCGAATGAGATTGAAGAAGCCGCTGAAATGGACGGGGCAGGATTTCTACGCACCTTCTTTAATGTCATGCTGCCGCTTAGTGCACCGATTATTGCGACAACGGCGATTATGCAATTTATCTGGACATGGAGTTCGTTCTTACTACCGCTTGTGCTGACCGCGAGTAAGCCTGAACTGCGGACGCTTGCCGTTGGGATGCAAAATTTTGTAGGGACCTATACAGCGGATTATGTTGGGATGACCGCGGGCGCTACAATTTCTCTCCTACCAGTTATGCTTGTGTTCATCTTTATGCAACGTTACTTTATGGAAGGCGTCGCAGGTGCTGTGAAATCGTAAGTTTGAGAACGTTTCCCACAGTTTAGTCAAACAATCAATGAAGCGGACGAGGGTCGAATGTCGATCCATCGTGCGCTTTTTTTGTAAAACGGGAGGAAGAAAAACAGGAGAAAGTTGTTGATAAATGGGTCTGTAAATCTTCTTATATGGAATAATTTGGGAGTTCGCTCATCTCTCCCTTTGTAACGGTCTTATGTGAAAAAGCTTTGTAAAGAAATACGGTAATGATAAAAAAAACTAGAAAAAACTATTGAAAGCGCTTAATTTCTGTGTATAATGTCATTAAAGGTAACGACCTTTTATTAAAGATAGTTATGAATTGGGATAGGGAGGTATATTTGATGAAATCTAGGCTTAGAAAGTATATCGGCAGTTTTGGTTTAATTTCCATGCTGACAGTAGCTGGATGTGCAGGCAGTGGAAGCAGTGGAGGGGAGACTGCATCGTCAGGAGATACGACAACAGGGGAAGATGTCACGCAAATCAGCTTTATTCATTGGCGTGGGGAAGATGTGGATGCATTTGAGAAAATCATCTCAGATTTTGAAAGCGCTAACCAAAGCGTTCAAGTCGAAATGAATACGTATCCATCAGAGCAGTACCAATCGAATGCCCAACAAATGCTGCGCTCAGGTTCTGTCGGGGACGTTTTTGCGGTCTTCCCAGGCTCACAATTTGAAATTATGAAGAAGGCGGGCTTGATGGCAGATTTGACGGAAGAAGCATTCGTTTCAAATTTTGAGGAAACTCCAATTGAAGTTGGGCAGGTAGATGGCAAGCAGTATGCACTTCCGTATCAGATGGTGTTTAATATGCCGGTGTATAACAAAGATCTCATTGAAGCAGCGGGTTTTGATGAAATCCCACAAAGCTGGGAAGGGTTCCTCGCTATGGCCAAAGCGCTCGATGAAAAGGGGATAGCGCCAATTGCAATTCCTGCGGCTGATATCGGGGTTGGCCAGTTTATGAATAGCATGGTCATGAACAACTCAGAAGACGGTATTTTTGAGAAACTTGGGGCTGGTGAAGCTTCGTTAACTGATGAGTGGTGGGTCAAAACCTTAACGCAAATCAAGGAATTGTTGGATCTGGGGTACTTCCAAGACAACCCTCTAGGTACGCAGCAGGATGCGGCTATGGCCCTTGTTGCAAGAGGCGAAGCAGCAATGCTGGCGACAGGATCCTACCACATGTCTTCGTTAAAAGAACTAAATCCAGAGCTTTCGTTGGATCTCCTTGCACCTATCACTGTGTCTGAGGATCAAAAAAGATATGATGGCATTCACACAGCGACCTTTATGTTGGCAGTGAATGAGAATTCTGAGAAAAAAGAAGCGGCAAAGGCATTTATTGATTATCTCAGTCAGCCGGAAGTAGCTTCTTACTATGCTAATGAAACGGGTCAGCATTTAACAGTGAAAGATGTGACCTACGAGGATGAATCTCTTCAAAACACAGCGTACTGGTTATCAGAAAAAGAGACTCGCTTTCAACCGCGTTATATGATTACCAACGCGCAAGTGGAAAAGGCCGTTTTATCATCAATCGAAAATGTTTTGGGCGGAGCTTCTCCAGAAGAAGCGGCTGCTGAGGCACAAAAGATTGTTGAAGAAAACCTCCAATAGAGAGAGGGTAGGTTTGTTGTGAAAGTTTCAAAATCCATTTATCTGTTTTTCATACCAGGAGCGATTCTGTATGCCATTTTCTTCTTATATCCGGCATTGAGTGCATTTTACTACTCAGTGACGAATTGGGACGGGATTTCCCCGTCCTATGCATTCGTAGGATTTGAGAACTATGTACGTGCATTTACAGGAGATAGCATTTTTATGAAGGCTATAGGGAATAACCTAAAGTTTCTCCTGTTTGTTGTTGTATTTCAAACGATCGTGGCCTTAGTATTTGCAATGATTTTGCGTAAGAATTCTAAGATTAATGTCTTTTGGAGAGCATTGTTTTTCTTTCCTACCATTCTATCTTCCGTCTCCGTTGCCTTTGTCTGGTCGTTTATCTATGATCCGAATCTTGGGCTTCTGAACGCAGGTCTTGAAGCAGTGGGATTAGGACAGCTTCAACAAGGGTGGCTTGGTGATGAATCGGCAGCCATTTTTGCTCTGGCGTTCACCCAGGTGTGGTTTCATGCAGGGCAGATGCTCATCATTTTCGTGGCCGGCTTGCATGCTATTCCAAATGACTTGTATGAAGTCGCCAACATTGAGGGGGCGACAAGGTGGCAAACCTTTAGAAAAGTCACTTGGCCGCTGTTGGCGCCTTCGGCAACGATTGTCATCGCCTATACGACGATTCAGTCGTTCAAGGCGTTTGATCTTGTGTTTGCAATGACACGCGGTGGACCGAATTATTCAACTGAAATCATTGCCACCTACATTTATGAGGTCGGTTTCAGAAGTTATTCCTTTGGTTATGCCTCTGCTATTTCGGTTATCTTTATGGCAATTATCGCTTTAATTACCTTTCTGCAATTCAAGGCTTTGCGTTCCGGCAGAGTGAACTATTAACACAATGCTTGATAAAAGAGGTGAAGTGTCATGGTGAAAAAAGGTGCTTTGTTGCTGTATGGTTTTCTAATTATAATCCCGATGTTGATGGTTATTTTGACATCAATGAAAACACTGCAGCAAACTTTTGACAATCCACTAGGTATTCCGGCTAGTGGACTGCAATTCTCCAATTATATTGATATTTTTATTGAACAAACGATGGTTGGTTACTTTGCCAACTCTGTGATTGTCACGTTGTGCTCGGTTTTTTTCGCGCTCTTGTTTGCCTCAATGATTGCATTTGGCATCAGCCGAATTCACGGATGGGTGGGCGGCGTTCTGTTCGCTGTTTTTTCGCTCGGTATGATCGTGCCAGCACAGGTGATTATGGTTCCTCTTTATTCGCTTGTACTTCAACTTGAGCTAACGGATAGCTTGTTTGGTCTGATTATAGTGAACGTAGCTGTTACAATGCCGATTGCCATCTTCATTTTGACAGGCTTTATGAAAACCCTGCCAAAAGAACTTTTTGAGGCATCCATGATTGATGGAGCAGGGAACTGGAAGATCTTCACGAAAATGGTTGTCCCCATGTCTCTGCCATCCATGTCAGCTACAGCGATTTTCTTGTTTGTAATTAATTGGAATGATCTTTTGTATCCATTGCTGTTTATCACAGACAATGCGTATAAAACCTTGCCGTTGGCTTTACTCGATTTTCAGGGCCAGTATGCAACCAATTACCCGATGCTATTCACAGGAGTGATTATTTCCTCCTTGCCTATGGTGCTCGTGTACATTTTCTTGCAGCGCTATTTCGTTGCGGGCATGATGGCAGGAGCAGTCAAGGGATAGGATACCGACATCAAAGGAGGAGTAGAGGTGCTTTCTACTTTACAACAGCTAAACCCAAACCTTTCCCTAAGCTTAATCACTGATGATTGTTTTCGTGTGTTTGGTGAAGTGCTAACCAATTTTCCTGTGCAGTGTGCTTATGAGTGGCTAGAGCCTTTGGAAATTCCTGAAACCGGCAACCGATATGAACCGTCCATAAAGGACTGGGAATCCTCAGACATCAAAACGTGGCTTGAGGATAGCTATTATGGCACGATGCCGGTTCAAATTGGCTACTGCAATGGCCGAAATGAGACGGTCAATGGACTTGAATACCATCAAGGAGATGAAGTGCTGTTTGCCGCCACGGATTGTGTGCTCTTTTTAGGCGACTACAGAACATGGGATCAACAGCAGCCTATTGATCCAGAAGAGCTGACATATGTCTTTGTTCCTGGTGGTACAGCCCTTCGCCTTTACCGCACAACGATGCATTTATCGCCATGTACGGTGACTTCAGAAGGGTATAAGACTCTCATAATTTTGCCAGAAGGAACAAATACACCAATCGATGAGAACCAGCGAAGGAAAGATCCTTATTTGTTTCAACGGAACAAATGGCTGATTGCTCACGAAGAGCACAGCATTTTTACAGATCAGGGAGTGCCTGTTGGTTTGAAGAAGGGACCGAAGCAGCGCTTCATTTACTCGCTAGAAAGGAAGGACACCTAAGATGAAGGCAACGATCTTATATGCACCTATTGGAAGAAAGACTTTTGATATGGAAGCCGCAAACGCTCAATACAACGCATCTATAGCATGGCTAGAATCGACGGGCGAGGAAATTCTCACACCAGGGGGTATTATGACTTCTCCAGAGGAGGTGAGCGAATTCTTAGCCACTGTGGATACGTCTTCTGTGTATGCTGTGCTCTATCAAAGTGTGACATTTGCGGATGGAGAATTTGTCGTTCGTTTGCTGGAGGGAGTTGATGCTCCGTTTGTGGTCTGGTCAGTGCGCGAGCCGAGTGTAGGTGGGCGTTTACGTCTCAATTCACTGACTGGGGGCAATAGCACGTCCCATGTGCTTCACAATCACGAGCGGCCGTTTCGTTTTGTGCTCGGGAATCCGGATGAGCCTGAACTTCAGAACCTCCTCGGTCGTCAACTGACGGTGCTTCGCTTACGCCATAAACTTCAAAATAGCACCATCGGGGTCGTTGGTGATCACCCACCAGGCTTTTATTTCTCAGAAGCAAAGGAAGAGCACTTGCACCAGGCCTTTGGAATGACACTCAAGAATTTTGATATCCAAGACGCGTTTGATAAGTGTGTAGATGTCCCCGAGGAGGAGTGGCGTCCAGCAGTGGAACACGCGGAGCGAAGTGTGGTTGGGTTAGATCGTGACGATCATGCGGTCAAACGGTTTGCTCAGTTCTACACTTATATGAATAAAAAGGTGCAAGACCAACAAATCGCAGCGCTCGCCATGCGTTGCTGGCCGGATTTTTTTGAGCAGCTGCAGGCAGCTCCATGTTCAACATTGTCTCATTTTACCGACCAAGGCATCGTTGCCTCTTGTGAATCAGATATTCATGGGTCGGTGTCGATGTATATTTTACGTGAATTGACAGGAACAGCACCGTATCTTGGTGATCTTGTGCACGTGCATCCAGAACGGAATTCTACCGTCTTCTGGCATTGTGGGGCTGGTGCGTATTCGCTGGCATCTCCGAAAACGGGCGCTACTGTAGGTGTGCATCCGAACAGAAAATTAGGTTTTGCTCTTGATTTTGGATTGAAGTCCGGAATTGTCACGATCTTCCGAGTGAGCTACACGCGTAATGGGTACCGTTTGCTCGTTATGAAGGGGAAAGCACTTGAGGACGGTATTACGTTTCAGGGCACATCGGTAGAGGTCGGATTTTCTTCTGAGGTGGAAGGCCTTGTCTCTTCTCTGATGGCGGAAGGGTATGAGCCACACTATGCGATTGTGTACGGTGATGTAACCGAGGAACTGACAGAATTGGGTGAGCAGCTTGGGATTCCAACAAAATTTTATGAGTAACACAGCTGGAGATGTTCGATCATGAAGAGAATAGCCATCTTGCAGGCAGGAGGACCAACTCAAGTGCTCAATGCTTCATTGGCCGGATTTGTGAACACCGCCAAGCAGTTCAGTCAGCTGGTTTTCGTGCAGGGTGGATATGAGGGACTTGCAAAAGGAGATTTTTATGAGGCAGATGAAAAGAAGCTGGCGTGGGTGCAAGCCCATAGAGGGGTCCCTGGCGCCTGTCTTGCTTCTGGTCGATTTCCATTGAATGAGCAAGCACTTCAACAAAGCCTTCACCATTTAAAGGAGAAGTGCATTGATACGGTGGTAGGCATCGGAGGAAACGGCACAATGGCCGCATTGCAAAAGCTGTCCTCCTATGCAGCTAAAGATGGGATGTCCCTACAGGTGGCTGGCATCCCAAAAACGGTGGACAACGATATTGGGTGTACTGATCATGCCCCGGGGTTTGGGAGTGCTGCACGCTATGTGGCCGCTTCTGTAAGAGATATGAGCAGGGATCTTCTAGCTATGAAAAACTTTGAAAAAATTCGTATTCTCGAAACGATGGGGCGTCATACCGGTTGGCTGGCGGCTGCGTCTGGATTGTTGCGAGATTACGAGGAGGAAGGGCCTCATTTTATTGGTCTTCCGGAAGTACGAACAGATCCTGATGAGCTCTGTGGGATCGTATCGAATGCATTGTCCAAGCATGGCTGTGCATTGCTCGTTGTGAGTGAAGGAATGCTTTGGGACAAAACAAGCCCTGTGGCAAGAGCGGAGGTCAATGGCCGACAAATGCTTGGTGGTGTTTCTCAGGCTATTGCTGAGTATTTGGGGGAAACGCTGAACGTGAATGGCGTGCGCTCAGAGCTTTTAGGCATGAACCAGCGCAGTCTTTCCTTGGCAGTGTCAGATATTGATCGAAAAGAAGCGTATGAGGTCGGTGAACAAT
Source organism: Aureibacillus halotolerans (assembly GCF_004363045.1). NCBI lineage: Bacteria > Bacillati > Bacillota > Bacilli > Caryophanales > Bacillaceae > Aureibacillus > Aureibacillus halotolerans. Next base: position 242,398 of record NZ_SNYJ01000004.1, on the reverse strand, counting down.
GTGCTAGCTTCATAGAGTCAGAGAAAACGGGGTTTATGGTTTCCATTCTTCGACAGGACTCTTATACTTATACTACGACACTAAAAGCGGTCCCCCTTCAGCGGGTAGCTGAGTATGGCGAACAATGTCTGCCAGCTCGCTTCATCACTCACCATGAAGAGTACTCTGATTGGTTGAGGCCATTGGTGGGGGAAGGATTGAAATCTTATCCTGCGCCGTAGTAAAAAGGAGAGACTAGTTTGGAGAAGTCAAAGAAACTAACAGCCAATGGAGAAGCGCTGTACTCCCAGATTAAGCGCATTTTAATCCAACGCATTAAAGAAAATGTCTGGAAGCCAAACACGCTTATTCCTACTGAACAAGAGTTGATGGATGAATTTGAGGTAAGTCGGACAACGATCCGTCAGGCAATTGCGATATTAGTGCAAATGGATTTGCTTGAAAAGAAACAGGGACGTGGCACTATTGTGCGTCCGCAAAAATTGGTGGGCAGTCTCGGACAATTGAAAGGTTTTGCAGAAGAAGTCCTTGAAAAGGGAAAGACCCCTAAATCTAAGGTCATACGGGCGGAGTTTAAAACGATGCTCTTCCCTGAAAAGGAGATTTTGTCGCTTGACGAAAAAGAAAACGTGTATTTAATTGAGCGCATTCGCTTTGCAGATGATATGCCCATCGCTTTTGAGAGAACATGTTGGCCAGAAGAGATTGGCAAAGTGCTCTCCACGTACGACCTTGATCAAGCGCAGTATTATCCGATTCTTGAGGAGCACGGGTATCATTTAAAAAAAGCACATGAGAAAATTTCGGCGATTAATGCGACGGTCTATGAAGCCGATTATTTGGGTATTCGCCCTGGAGAGGCGTTGTTGGAAATGACTCGACTCAGTTATGGAATCGACGGTCAGCCGATTGAGTATACGTGTACGAAGTATCGAAGTGATCAATATCACTATGACATCGAATTAGAGAGGTGACGTCTTTTGGCATGGATGGATGGAAAGTCAATGTTGTTGCATGCGTATAAGCATCGGTACGGAGTAGGGGCTTTTAGTGCCCAGAATGCTGAAATGGTTAAAGGTATTATTGAGGCAGCTGAAGAAGAACAAGCGCCAGTAATGATTCAAATAGGACAAAAAGCGATCACCCATCTCGGCCTGGAGCCATTGAAAGAAATGGTCGTGCAGTATGCACAAGGAGCCACTGTACCTATAGCAATCCATTTGGATCATAGCAGAAGCTACACGCAAACCATGAGAGCGATCCAGTTGGGATTCCAATCGGTTATGTTTGACGGGTCGTCACGTTCGTTTGAAGAGAACGTACGTATTACTCGTCTGGTTGCCGAGGCAGGCCATGCGCTAGGCATTGGTGTAGAAGGCGAAATTGGCAAGATTGGTGGGGTGGAGGACGACATCGATGTGAGCGAAAGTGAAGCCACCATCACAACAACAGAAGAAGCACTAGCCTTTTCAGAGCAGACGGGCATTGATTACATTGCTGTTTCTATTGGCACAGCACATGGTCTTTATACGAAAGAACCAAATCTTCGCATTGCTCGTCTAAAAGAGATTGTTGCAAGTATTGATAAGCCGGTGGTATTGCATGGAGGTTCAGGTGTGCCTGATGCCCAAGTAAAAGAGGCGATTGCAAGTGGTGTCGCTAAAATAAACGTGGATACTGAACTACGCCAGGCCGTTTCACAGGCGATGCAAGCGCGTTGGACAAAGGAACCAAACAATTTGGTTCTCGCCGATGTATTGCAGGATGGAATTGAGGCGATGAAGCACGTCGTTAAGCATAAAATACGAACATTCGGTAGTGATCGGAAGTCTTCCTTTATGCTTTAAAGGTCGTAACGTTATTACAAATAGGATGTGATGAATTTTGAAAAGACATGGTTTGATCCTCAATGGACGAGATGAGAAAACTGAAGCGTATATGGCGGTGTATCAAAAATTCACTGGGGATCTCCTAAGTGAGGTGGCAGTTGCCGAAAGTCAACATATTGAGGAGGCTGTGACCGTCAGTCGCGCTGCACAGAAGGATACTTTTTCACCGTACCAACGTTACGAGGTACTCAAGCGTACGTCGGAGCTATTACGCGAGCACGTGGATCAACTGGCAGAAATTATCACAGACGAGGTAGGCAAGCCAATTACTGAAGCGAAAACCGAGGTAGAGCGTGCGGCAATGACACTTGAGCTTTCTGCTGAAGAAGCAAAGCGTATTCAAGGGGAAATGGTGCCGGTGGAAGCGTCGCCCGGAGCTGAGGAACGGCGCGCTTTTACCCTTCGTGTGCCAGTAGGCGTGGTGGTGGCCATCACCCCATTTAATGTACCTTTGAATCTCGCTTGTCACAAAATTGGTCCTGCTCTTGCGGCTGGCAATGCAGTCATAGTAAAGCCGGCAGAGGTAACGCCTTTATCTACCTTATATCTTGGCCACCTTCTTCTAGAAGCAGGTCTTCCTAAAAACCGCCTTCATGTACTTACTGGCCATGGCCCGGACATTGGAGATTGGTTGCTTAAAAATGAAGGTGTGGACATGTTCACATTTACTGGAAGCCCTCGGGTTGGTGAGCTTATTACACAAAAAGCTGGGTTGCGAAAAGTGGCATTGGAGCTGGGAAACAATTCGGCAACGATTGTTCATCACGACGCTGACATAGAGGAAGCAGCCAAGCTTGTAGCGGCGCGTAGCTTTAACTCAGCCGGTCAGGTTTGTATTTCAGTCCAGCGTGTGCTCGTTCATAAATCGGTGTATGCACAGTTTCTTGAACGTGTGAAGACTCATACAGAGGCTCTTATCGTGGGCGACCCACGAGAGCCAGCAACTCAAGTTGGCCCGATGATTGCTGAAAAAGAAGCCCAGCGTGTCGAAGAATGGGTGAAGGAAGCTGTCTCGGAAGGTGCTACGATTGAAACAGGTGGTAAGAGAGAGGGCACATTGTTTTGGCCGACCATTCTCACCAATGTGAAAGACTCGATGAAGGTGTGCAAGGATGAAGTGTTTGGTCCAGTTGTCACCATCGACACGTATTCAGAAGGTACCGATGCAATCGAACGCGTCAATCGCTCTGTGTATGGCTTACAAGCAGGAGTATTCTCAAATGACTTGGCCTTTTGTTTGCAAGCGGCTGAGCAATTAGAGGTAGGAGGCGTCATCATAAACGATACATCTGCTTTTCGGGTGGATGCCATGCCTTATGGCGGAGTGAAACGGAGCGGTTCAGGTAAAGAAGGTCCGCGTTTTGCCATTGAGGAAATGACGCATGAACGACTTGTGGTTCTAAGATAATTTAGGATAATAGGGCAGCTAAATAGACTGTCACTGTCCAGAAGGAAGGGACGCTTGTGCTCGCTCCAGTGATCCCGATTTTCATTATTTTTTTCATCGGCTTTTTAGTTCGAAAGCGATTGCCTGTCGATGTGTCGATGTGTTCCCGACTCGCTGTTATTGTGTTTATTCCGTTTTTGGTATTTCGAAGTTTTTATAGCAATGGTCTTTCTCTCACGTCTTTGTACTATGCATTGTATCTCTCTGGTACAGTGGGGGGCTGCTTGCTCATTGTCTATTTTGTGGCGAGGCTTAGGAATCGATCAGCTACGCAAACGTGTGGAATGATGCTCGCATCTGCGTTTAGCAATAATGGAAACTACGGCATTCCTCTTGTGCTCTTTGCTTTCGGTAATGAGGCTGGAACGGTCGCCATCACCTTGATGGTGTTGCAGCAGTTGTTAATGCATACCCTTGGTGTATCCATTGCGGCAGCTGGGAGCACAGTTTTATCTGAAGGGAAAAGGCGTCGAATTAAGCTTTGGCGGATGCCCATTCTTTATGGCGCTGTAGGGGGGCTAGTGTTTCATTGGTTGTCTTGGCCAATCCATGCTTCCGTCTGGCAGGTAATCCAATCCTTAGCGGACGCCGCTGTTCCTTTTATGATGGTGGTGCTGGGCATGCAACTGGGTGCCATGACTTTAGGAAAGCTAGAGTGGCGCCGTCTGTTCGCCTCAGTAACGATCAAACTGCTCGCTGCTCCTTTGCTTGCAGCGCTGATTGTGGCAGTCCTCCCTCTCCCGCTTTTGGAAAAGCAAGTCATGATTGTCCTGGCGGCAACACCTACTGCTGTCAACACAACGTTGTATGCTGTGCAATATGACACAGACGCATCCCATGTGTCAGCTGCAACCTTGTTTAGTACGTTAATAAGTCTTGCGACCGTGCCCGTTGTATTGATGCTCGTGTCGTAGAAAGATTTTTGTGAAGCGTCTATAGCAAAGAAAACTAGGAAAAGCTGTCGGCACACAGACCATGTGGCCGTCAGCTTTTTTAGAAAAGACTTGATCATAAGAAAAAGAATGTTCCTGACCACAATTTAGGTCGGAACATTCTTTTTGATTTTGCTGCTAGTGTTGCTTCAACTTAGACGCGAATGGACTCCTCAAGCAGTTTAGTGACGGATACGATTTGCCCTGTTCGAATAGACTCTTCAGCTGCCAATCCGACGATGATTGACCAGAAGCCTTCGTCTACCGTTGCTGTGGCCGTCGTTTTTCCTTCCATGTTATCGATAAAATATTTGTGTTCATAGTAGGTTCCACCATGATGTCCACTGCTTTGAATCGCTTTAGGATAGCTAGGTGTAGATATACGACTTGCTTGCTTGTTTCCACTCAGAATTTCGAGATGAGTCTCTGGTCGCTCATTTGGGAGGAAGTCCATGTTCTCATACGCCTTCAAACGACCTTCTGCCCCACAAAGAGTAATCTCTTCATAAAACATTGGAGCAAACATGCAAAGGTTGAAGGTGGAATGAACGCCATTTTCATAGACGACCGTTACTTGCGCATGATCGACAATATCGGATGTGTCTTCATCTTCACCATAAGAAAAAGTTCTAAAATTCACTGCTTGCCCACCTGTGGCATAGACGGTGAGGGGACGTGATTCGGCAAACAGGTTGAGAAGGTCAAAATAATGACATGCTTTTTCAACCAAGGTGCCTCCAGAGTACTTTGAGAACTTGTTCCATTGCTTCACTTTGTCAAGAAAAGGAAGCCGATGCTCAACAATTGAGATCGTTTTTACGTCCCCAATGGATTTACGTTCAAGCACCTCATGAATCGCTTCGCTATAAATCGCTTTATGGCGATACTGTAAGCCAATTTGAAAAACACCAGCATAATTGGTCGCTAGTTCGTGGATTTCGAGAGCGTCCTTGAGTGATGTGGCCATTGGTTTTTCAAGCATAATATGTTTTCCTGATGTCACCGCTTCACGAACAATATCAATATGTGTGTAGTTTGGTGTGCAGATGATGAGAGCGTCCACATCAGGATCATGACAAGCTTCTTTGAGAGAATTATAACAATGTAGTTTTTTCCCGGGGTAAGCCGTCTCGAATTCTCGTTTCGTATGGGCCATGCTGCGTTCATCTACGTCGTAAATGCCGTGAATTGTGGCTCTTCCTTCCAACATTGTCACCTGAATATGCTCTGTGCCAATCATGCCTGCGCCTATAACTACAAATTTGTAGCCAGGAACTTGTTCTTTGAAGACATGCTTGTCCTCATCTGAAAGATATGCTGTATTAAAGTTTGATTTAAAATAATTGCTGTTCATTTCACTCATGTGAATCCTCCTAAGTGTCACTTTAAAGGTAGTGATATATTTAAAAAGGTAACTACCTTTATTATAATAAAACGCTTACAAAATAACAAGGGAATTTATAAAGTTGGGTTTGTTTCTGAACACATATCACTAACAACAAAACCGCAAAGATTGCACTTTTCCTTTGGTATCGAATAAGCTCGTATAATTTCCTGTCTATAGGAAATTCTTCTGATATAGCGCTTCCAATGTCTGTGTTATACATTGAGGATGTAGAAAGGTTGTGGTTGGTTTGCACAATAAACGTAATCAATTAATTGACTTTCTATTGAATCAACATCAAGGCTATGTTTCGGCGACGGTCTTGGCTGAAATGTTAAACGTGACGGATCGTACGATACGGAACTATATAAAGGATATCAACGAGAGCTCTAGTGACATCGTTATCCTATCTTCCCCACAAGGCTATGCCATTTTAAAAGAAGAGAGCCAATTGGATCAAAGGAGGGATCTTACAAAAAAGGAACCGGAAGAAGCGATTTTAGAATTTGAAATGATTCAATATCTAATGAATGCAGACCAATACATTACCTACGACAAAATTGCTGAAAGATTTTATTATTCACCACAGACCATTCGAAGTCGAATTCAAAAGCTTACGATGAACATCCAAGAACTGGGGATTGAATGCTCGATTGATGCGAAGGTATTTAAGGGCATTCGGTTGATCGGAACAGAGATGCAAAAGAGAATTTTGTTGGAAAACGCATTTGCTTCTATTTACGTAAAAAAAGAGGATTTCAAGGATGTCGTCATACAACGGTTTACCTCTTGGCTGGATGCAGATGTAATTGAAAGCGTATTTAAATTTACAGACGAGATCAACATTCACTATCAATTAAACATGGAATTCTCGATCTATAAAAAGCTAATCAGTCAACTCATCATTATCATCCATCAAATAAACAGTGGTCAATTGGTTGATCGCCAGGATGAAGAGCTGGAAAAATTGACTGGTTTTAAAGAATTCGAAGTAGCGGATGCGTTTCGGTCACATTTACAACCTTATGCGAATGTCACAGACGATGAAGCTGTTTTTTTAGTGAACTACTTAATGTCATTACAATTGGATTTGGAAGGAACTGAAATAACGAATCGAAATCCACAAATTGTTGACAAAATAGAAGCTATATTACGGCGAGTAGAAGAGACCTACAATGTACCAACGCACTCGGAAAAACGTTTTAGAACAAACATTCTGAATCACATTTATCGGGTGATCTATCCGGTGTCTCATAACCTGCTTATTTATAATCCTTTTGTAAAAGAAACTAAAGCGGAGTATTTTTTCTCATTCAGCATCGCTTCGAACATTGCCATGCAAATCGAGAAAGAATTTGATTTGGAAATTCACGATACGGAGATTGCCTACTTGGCCTATCACATCCAAGTGATTATCGAATCCAAGGATAAAAAGAAAATCAAAACGATCCTGCTTTACAGCAGAGGTTATGAGAGGACGAAGCTGCTTGCATCGAAAATAACAACATATTTTGATGAATTGGACATCTGCGAGATAGAAAAATGGTCCACAACCTATGAATTTGATTCTTCCTATTTGTACATCGGGATTAATCAAGAAGAACTGACACCGCCGGACATTGTTCATTTCATTAGGATTCATAATAGCTTTCAAAGTGGTGATATTAAGAAGATCAGGTTCTTTCTTGAAGCACAGAATTCAATTATTGAGCAAGCGGCGATTCAATGGATAAACGAAAACAGCCCAGAGGACGCCATTCGTCATTTGTTATCGATCAATCAGCGAGAGCATTTGTATGAACCGATTATGAAAAGAGAGAACATGTCTCATACGTCTATAGGCAACCTGGTGGCTATCCCACATCCTTATTTTGAAACAAAAGAGTATAAGGAAAGCGTGATTTTCGGGGTGAATAAGAGAGCGATTCAATGGGGAGACGAACTTGTTCAGCTCATTATCATCTACATCCCTTCTTCAGATATTGAGCGAAATGAATATGTGTTTACGGAGTTTTTCCAAAAGACAAAGAGTACCGAAAGTGTGCGTGCTCTTGTCCAAGCCACCAACGAAAAAGAATTTGTAGATGTTTGGAATCAAATATAAACATTAAGAGGAGAGATTTGAATGTTAATGAACATGAAAGATTTGCTCGCAGTAGCATACAAGCACAATTTTGCGGTAGGTTCCTTTAACGTCGCAAATAGTGAATTTGTAAGAGTGGTTATCGATTCCGCTGAAGAAAAAAACGCACCAGCCATCATTCAAATTCACCCAAATGAAGTGGAATTGCTTGGGGATGATTTTATTGCCTACGTGAGAGAAAGCTGCCGAAACGCCAAGGTGCCTATGGTCATTCATTTGGATCATGGTGCTTCTGTAAAAGATTGTATGAGAGCGATAAGAAATGGATTTACCTCCGTCATGATCGATGCATCTCATGCGTCGTTTGAAGACAATATCGCCCTTACAAAGGAAGTCGTCAAAATTGCCCATGATGTAAACGTATCTGTTGAAGCTGAATTAGGAACGATTGGTTCGAATGAAGGAAGCTCTGAAGGTGGAGCGGACGTCATTCTCTATACAGACGCAGACGATGCGAAAACGTTCGTGGACGAAACAGGAATTGATACGTTGGCTATCGCGATTGGGACGTCTCATGGTCAGTACAAACACGATAGACAACCTGAGTTGAAGCTTGATTTGCTTGCTGAAATTAACCAAAAGGTTGACATACCACTTGTCCTCCATGGCGGAAGTGACAATAAGGATGAGGAGATTTCACAAACGTATCTTCATGGCGTATCAAAGATTAATTTATCAACAGATATGAAAAGTGCATTCTTTCGAGAAATGCGTCGTTTCTTAACAGAGAACCAGACAGCGTATGAGCCAGATGTCATTATGCCAAGCGCCAGAAAGGCTACTCAAGAAGTCGTGAAAGCCAAAATGGACTTGTTTAATTCAACGAATCAGGCACACCATTATTTCAGTTAATCAGGACTGCTAAATTGTTTTAGGAGGGATCCTTGTGGAATTGGTTGATATTTTAACGCGTGAAAATATAATTTTGAACCTTAAAGGCACTAGCCAAGCGGATGTCATTGATGAGATGGTGGACAAGCTAGCTGAAAACAAGCTTACAGATGACCCAGAACAATTTAAAAAAGAGATTTACCAAAGAGAGAACGAAATTTCCACTGCTGTAGGCTATGGAGTTGCTATTCCACATGCGAAATCCAAAACAGTGTCCAAGCCAACGATTATTATGGGGAGAACACTACAAGGAATTCAGTATGGGGATCAGCATACGAATTTACTATTTATGATTGCTGCGCCAGAAAACGCGTCGAATGAACATCTAGCGCTTTTGTCTAAGCTCTCCCAATATCTAATGTCTGAAACATTTAGGGCCAAGCTAATTGTGGCGACTGCTGTTGATGAGGTGATCAACGCTCTTCAAAATGAGGAGAAATTACAAGGCTCAACGTCAACGTCAGTGGATACATCTGATTCAGGGAAATACATCGTTGGGATCACCGCGTGTATGACGGGAATTGCTCATACCTATTTGGCTGCCGAATCGTTAAAAGAGGCTGCTAAAAAACGGGGGATGAAAGTAAAAATCCAAACAAACGGTGCGAATGGGCCTGAGAATAGATTAACCTCAGCGGATATCCAAAATGCTGATGCCATTATCGTCGCACACGATGTCCGAGTGGATACGTCCGTGTTTCAAGGAAAGAAACATGTGGATGTGCCTGTGAAAAAGGCCATCAACCAAGCGGATCAAATGATTGATCAAGCGTTATCCTACAATATTCGTGAAGGAAACGCTACGCATACGACTGCGGACACCGAACCAGTTGAAGAAGAAAAGTCAGGAATTAACTTCTATAAGCATATCATGAGCGGCGTTTCTTATATGATCCCATTCGTTGTCGTCGGAGGAATTTTCATTGCAATTTCCTTCATGTTTGGCATTTATGCCGCGGATCCAACTAGCGATCAATACAATGTCTTTGCTGAATTCTTTAGCCAGGTGGGTGGAGAAGCAGCGTTTGCATTAATGGTGCCCATTTTAGCAGGCTTTATTGGGTACAGTATTGCAGACAAACAAGGACTGGCTCCTGCCATGATTGGTGGGATGGTTGCCAGTATTGGCGGATCAGGCTTCCTTGGAGGGATCGTCGCGGGTTTTGTAGCAGGGTTTGCCGCGAGATTTATTGGGAGATCATTTGCGAAAGTCCCTAAGGCGTTTCAAGGACTGGTCTCTGTCTTAGTCGTTCCATTATTAAGTACCCTTATTGTTGGTGCTTTCATGTTCTTTATCTTAAACACGCCAATGTCCTTACTCAATGTATTTCTGGAGAACTGGTTAACAGGTCTTACGGGAATCAATGCTGCTCTTTTAGGCGCTTTATTAGCTGGAATGATGGCGTCCGATATGGGTGGACCAATTAATAAAACGGCTTCGGCTTTTGGTTTAGCAATGTTTGCAGCAAATATTTTTGAACCTTCAGCGGCGTTAATGGTTGGAGGCATGGTGCCCCCATTAGGGATTGCACTTGCAACGACCATCTTTAAAAATCGTTTTACCCTTCAAGAAGTAGAAGCAGGTAAAGCAAGTTATGTATTGGGAGCAAGCTTTATAACCGAGGGTGCGATTCCCTTTGCTGCCGCAGATCCGTTGAGGATAATTCCAGCAAACATCATCGGAGCGGCAGTTGGTGGCGCGTTATGTATGGTGCTCGGGATTTCCTTGAAAGCACCACACGGCGGAATCTTTGTCATTCCAATTGCGAGCAATCATCCGCTCATGTATATTGGATGCATCGTTCTAGGGTCAATCGTAACCTGTCTACTGATCGGATTCCTGAAAAAACCGCTATCTGAAGAAGATCGGAACAAAGGCAAATCAATGAGTTCTATCATATAGAAATGAGAAACCGCTTATGCAGATGTTTATGCACAAGCGGTTTTTTATTGGTTTAGATGTTGAAATCCCAACAATGAGAGCAAATTTACTTCTTTCTAGCGCCGACAATACGAGATCTTATATTCCTCGTCAAAATCCCATTCGTTTAACATGACCTCTTCAAGCATTGGAGCACCAGTTTTAAATCCTCAGTGCCGCAAGCTTGGATCGGCAAGTATTCGCGTGAAGCCTTTATCACTTAGAGGCTTTTAAGGCCACTAGATGAATAATTCTAACTTTCATTGACGAAGTCTCGATTTTTTTGTACTCAAATAGGCCAACCATAGTTTATTGGCATAGGGTATTCATCTTCGACGAATGGCCCCATTCTGAAGCAAAAGTACGTCATCATAAAAGCAGGGACTTCACAAGAAGGGAACTCGACGTATGGATGCACTTATTCTTATTTTATTAGGGCTTATCGCAAGCTTTTATGGCACAATGGTTGGTGCAGGGGGAGGATTTTTATTTGTTCCGCTTCTGCTTCTGATTTTCGGGCTTCCTCCCCAGATGGCCGCAGGTACAGGGCTAGCGGTTGTGTTTATGAGCAGCTTTTTTGGTGTGTTCGCCTATCGAAAGCAACACCGCATTTTATATAAAGAGGGGATCATCCTCTCAGCAGGAGCAATTCCGGGAACGTTTCTTGGCAGTGCACTCTTACGAAATCTTTCAGGAGATTTCTTTCATTATATATTCGCTTTGCTTCTACTGAGCGTAGGCTTGTTTTTGCTAGTGAAGCGACCACCAGAACGGGCACTGCCACAGCGTCAGGGAGTACGCGAGGAGGTATCGGCAACGTTGGAGGCGTCGCCCAATTGGCTCATGTTGTTTTTAGTTGGACTGGGGATCGGTGTTCTTTCTTCTTTCTTTGGAATTGGCGGTGGCTGGTTGTTGGTTCCATTGCTCATCTATATGTTTAAGGTTGATTCTCATAAAGCGACGGCAACCTCTATCTTTGCGCTTGCTATTTATTCTTTGGTTGGCATGATATCACCTATGATGCACGGAGATATTGACTGGAGCATTGTGCTTTGGAGCGGCATAGGCGTCATCCTCGGTTCTCAGCTTGGAGTAATTGTGTCGAGGTTGCTAAATGCTAAATGGATCACTCGAATGCTTGCTACGGTTGCGTTGGTTGTTGGTGTGACGTTGCTCGTCTGAGGCTGATGAAGAACGGTATACCTTATTCATCCGGTGTTTCATTGACGACTATTTGGGTGAGCACAGGGTACACATAAGGCTGTGTAGGCGTTGGCAGTTGATCAATGGCCGTCACTCGAATGACGGCGCGTCCAGATCGGTGTTCAATGGTCCCTTCAAGTTGTACCCATTCATTGTCTTTTAAAGACTGCGTCATCTCGCCGTGAATGAAAAAGGAAAGTACACTCGCATCGGCGACACAATGTGTAATCAAAAAACGATTAATCGTCCTCGTTCCGTTCGCCTGATTGTGCACGAATCCTTCGAGGGTTATGGTCTTGCTTTGAAAAGCCTCTGGTTCACTGGAAATCATTTCATAATAGGGAGCAAACATCTCCGCCTGTATGTTGATGGCTTCGTTGTTTTTTAAGGCGGCTATCGCTTCGTCATAGCCTTGCTCGGACATGTAATTGTTGTTGATTATGGCATTGCTGTGTGCAAGCGTTGTAGGATTTGCTTTGTTGGCGGCGATGGACGCGTTTAACGGTACGGGAGCGATACTGAAGCCGAGCACTGCGGGCAGGACGACAAGCCCATACCCGATCCAACGCCAGCGTTTTTTTGCATGTACGTGATTGTGACCACAGCCGCAAGAGTGACCCGTCTTTGCTACTGTCCAAATTCTCGTGCTTTGCTGCAATGAAAGTAGGCAAAGACCCAACGTCGCTACTTTACTGAACGTCGTGTACGCTGGATTAATATAAGAAAACAGTCGTCCGGTTGCTTGCAAATAGAGAAAGTAAAGGGCCAACATTGTTAGCAAGACAGCGCGCAATGCTTGGCGACGAGAAAAGGTCATACCCCCTACACCCCCAACTGGAACAAAAGCGCTGATAGCCAAACCGTACAAGCGACAATGACTGTAACCAACAGCACAAAGGAAACCACAAACTTGGGCTTAAACACACTAAGCAGCATCAATGTATTTTTTAGATCAATCATCGGTCCATAAATCAAAAATGCAAGGATCGACGTTGTTGGAAAAATGGAGGAGAAGGAAGCGCCAATAAAGGCATCGGCTTCTGAGCACAGTGAAAGCAGAAAGGCGAGAGCCATCATAAGAAGCGTGGAGCTCATCATATTCTGACCGAACAACAGCATGTCCCCAGCAGCGACAAAGGTTTGCATGAGTGCAGCGAGGAGAGCGCCTAAAACAAAAAACTTACCAACATCAAACAACTCATCAATGCTGTGGTTCAGCATATGCCGAAACCGTTCGATGAAAGGAGCTTTTTTGGTATGTGGATGGTTTACAGCTTTCACTCCATCCTGCTTAAACGGATTGGTGCGAAGGAGGGAGCGAGCGGTAAAAGCAATGATACAAGCAGCAACAAAACCAATTCCCATACGCATTCCCGCCATTTCTAGGCTTTGCCCAAATGCCATGTAGGTTGAAAAAATAACCATTGGATTAATGAGGGGCCCGGTCAGCAAAAAGCCTAGTGCTGCTGGAATAGGCACCCCTTTATAAATCAAGCGTCGTACAATCGGCACGATCCCGCACTCACAGGCAGGAAAAATACTTCCGACAACACAACCCATCAGGACGGAGAGCACCGGGTGCTTTGGAATCCAGCGCTGGACATGCTCTTCGGTCACAAACAACTGAATCGCCCCGGCAATCAGAATACCAATCAACAAAAACGGTAGTGCTTCAATAATGAGGCTAATAAAAATGGTCGTCACCTGCTCTAGCTGCGTAGGCATCCACTGCCCTTGAAGAGACAGCTGGTGAAGGAGCGTTGCTAGCATTGCAGTTGTGAGCAAAATGATCAACCAAGTGATGTCTAAATAGTAGGATCTGAGCCAGGTCATATACAAAAACTCCTCTCGCATAGGGGATGATCGTTTAGTATATGACCGACTCTAGTGGAATATGTGATTCAATTAACAGATTGATAGAGGCAGAGGGCTCAATTGCATGGCGTCCCTTCACAATCGCCATCTGCTAGGTCAATTTGTATGGTCGTGTGCTCTAGCTGAAACTCTTGTTTAAGCAGTGCTTGGGCGTTGGCGAGTACCGATTGGTGAGCGACCTGCGGTTCCACGACGAGATGACAGCTCAGGGAAGGAAAATCCGACGTGATCGACCACACATGCAAGTCGTGCACGTCTTTAATGCCTTGTAACGACATTAATGCCATTTTGACATCCTCAATTTGCATGCCATGCGGAACACCTTCCATCAGAATGTGAAACGAATCTTTTGTCACACGCACGCCGCTTACGATAATTAAGAAAGCCACAACAATACTGGCAATTGGATCAGCGATGCTCCACCCGAAAAACAAGATAAGCAATGCCGCCACGATAGCGCCTACCGAGCCGAGCAAATCGCCAAGCACATGCAGAAACGCACTTCTGACATTGAGGTTATCCTCTTTATCCCCCCTCATTAATAGAAAGGCGACGACGATATTCACGAGCAGCCCAATTCCTGAAATAATTAGCATGCCTGAGCTCACGACCTCTGGAGGAGCAAGAAGACGAGTAATGGCTTCCACAAATATATAAATGGAAATGCCGATAAGCGTAAGCCCATTGATGAGGGCGGCCAGAATTTCAAACCGTTTGTAGCCAAAGGTTTTCGATAAAGAAGCGCCTTTTTCTCCAAACACAATGGCGAAAAAGCTAAGTCCAAGGGCTGCGGCATCGCTCAACATATGACCAGCATCGGACAGGAGTGCCAAGCTATTTGTGAGAAAGCCGCCAATCACTTCAACGATCATGAACGAAGCAATAATAAAAAAGGAAAGCCTAAGTACCTTTTTGTTTTGGTGTCCATGATGGTGATGGTCGTGCCCATGATGATGGGAGTGGGAATGAGAGTGGTTCATGTTTGTTCACCTCAGTTTAATATATGAATATATGTTCATATATAAATTATAATCAATACACCAATGCTTTTCAACCATGTTTCTTGCCTAATTAGGTTCCCCATCCTTATTTCAATCTAACCAGATGTGTCACACGTCTTCATTATTTTAGTCAAATAGTGAAAATGAATTGAGCTTGCTGTAATACAATACCCAGTTGCGTCCTTTTGAAAATGCTATATAATGAGAATGAATATCATTATTAATTACATCATCTGACTTGAAAGTGAGGATTCGATAGTTATTATGAAGACATTTGGTTGGTTGTTAGGTTTGATTTTAATGGTTGGTGTGCTTTCTGCATGTGCTGGAGGGCAAGGACCAGCAGAGGGGATGACCAATGAAACGGCATCTGCGGAGACAGAGCATTCCCAACAAGACGATGCAATAATTGACACAGATGCGCGAATTGCATCAATGTCGATCCATATGACGAACAACTTATTAGCCCTCGGAATTACGCCAGCTGGCTCGGTCATTGGCGGAGGTGTGCAGGATTTTCTTCCCCATGTGAAAAATCAACTGGAAGGCGTGGAAAAACTAGGTGTCATTAAAAATCCGAATTTAGAGGCTGTGGTTTCACTAAAGCCTGACTATATTTTTACAGACAGCTTTTTCGGTGCTGAAACCGTTGATAGCTTGGAAAAGATTGCTCCAGTGATCAGCACGAATTTGGACAAAGGCACATGGCGCGATCAGTTGCTTGAAACGTCTTCCCACTTTGCATTGGAAGATAAAGCTCAGTCTTTTATTGAGGAGTATGACGCGAAGGCAAAGCGTGTTGGGGAGCTCATCCATGAGGAGCTTGGATATGATGCAAAAGTGATGGCAGTGCGGGTGACCGCAAAAAATATCCGCGTGCAAAGCACTGGACGTCCTCTTGGTCCCATTTTGTACGACGATCTCAAGCTCACACCACCTAAATTGGCAGAGGATATTTCAAAGGCTGAGCCGTATGCCGCCATTTCTGTAGAGGTGCTCCCTGAATCAGATGCAGATGCCATTATCCTCATGGTCAATAACGATGAAGACGCGAGAAAAGCATTTGCGACACTTGAAAATAATCCACTTTGGTCGCATGTAAAAGCCGTCAAAAACGATCATGTGTATGCGGTTGACGGACAAAAATGGCTAGATTATTCATCGCTCGGTCAAAGCATGGCGCTCGATAATGCCGAAGAGCTGTTTACTAACAAATAGAGCAGTAGACGTCATAAACCCCTGTGGCCAATTTGCCATCAGGGGTTTTTGCATGGACATGTTTAATTACAGCTGAGCAGGCTTACTAAATGGCTATATTTTTTAAAATTAATCTCCTTTGTTCATTGGAGTGAAGAGTTAAATATGAAATGCGCAGGAGTACAGCAATATACAAAAGAGGAAACCATTCAGACTCCAGCGAAGTTGCTTCGCTGAGTTCTTAAATTTTTGTAAATCTAGAAAACTTAGAGCGATGAGAGGATACGCAAACTAAGGTGTGTCCATGAAGCGTTATTGCAAATCAACTCAAGTGACATTGTATTGCATCTCCCATACAGATTTCCCCAATGAGTTAATGAAGAACCGATAGAATCTGTCATTTGTCCACCAATTTTTGTATAGTAAAAGGAAAGCGCCATTTAGAGGTGATGTCATGCATTTTTTTCGTAAATTCGCTGTACAACTCATTCGTTTGAAAAATGCCACTGTGCTTTTGGCCACTCTCATTTTTGTTGCTGCGTGTACAGTGGTGATGTATAGCCTTGAGCCAGACAATTTCGGAACAATCTTCAATGCGTTTTATTTCGTTCTTACTACCTTTGCGACAGTTGGGTATGGGGATTTTTCGCCCGTCACTGTCATAGGGAAAATCGTGACCATTTTGATGTACTTCATTGGGATTGGTCTTCTCGGCGTAGTAATCGGAAAAATTGTAGATGGCTTCACTGTGTTCAAACGCAGACGAGAGGAAGGGAAGGTGGCCTATATGGATAAGGAGCATATTGTCATCATAGGGTGGAGCAAAAAAGCAGGGATTGCCATGAAAGAAATCCTCGAAAATGATGAAGAGATGGAAATCGTGGTGGTGGATACGTTAAGCGAAACACCAGTTGATCCAGGTGAGGATCGTGTACATTATATTCAAGGAAGCGTTACGAATGAAGAGACTTACGTTCAAGCGAATCTTGATACAGCAAAGGCTGTGATCATTTTTTCCGACGATACCATACAGGACCTCTCGCTCCGTGACGCCAAGACCTTATCTATTGCGTTGACGGTGGAACGGATTGCTCCGAACGTTCACACAACAGCTGAGATTATGGCGAAGCACCATCTTGCTAATTTCGCACATGTCCGCGTTGATGATTTTCTACTCTCTCAAGACACCATTTCGCACATGGCGGTTCGCTCCGTCATGGATCAAGGCATTAGTAAGGTTTACACGCAACTCATCAGCCAAACGGATGGAGCAGACGTGTTTCAGGTGACCCCAAGACCCGAGTGGACCACCTATAGGGAAGCCTTCATCCAGCTTTTGGAGCAGGGGGCTACATTAATTGCCGACGAGGAGTCAATGAAGCTCCATCATCGTCTTCACGACCCACTTCCGCAGAATGCACGGTTATTTGTTCTCTGTGACAAGGCCACCATTGTCAAGATTGAGGGAAGAGCAGGGGAATGAGGGTCATGTGAAATAAATAATCCCCTTGCTCCTTAGAGTGAGGGGTTAAAAATGAAATGTACGTAGGAGTACAGTAAAATACAAAAGAGGAAACCAAACAGACTCCAGCGACGTTGCTTCGCTGATTTCTTAAAAAAGTGTACACTTAGAAAACCTAGAACGATGAGAGGATACGCAAACAAAGGTGTGTCCATGAAGCGAAATAGCAATACAACCCAAGTGACATTGAAGAGCAGTTCCCACCATACGGATTCCTTGAATTTATCTAGCAAAGGTCACCCTCCTTCCGTTGACGCAAAGTTATAATCGGCAGTAAACTTCTTAATGTACAAAATAATGGAATTGGATTCAACCCTGTTTTATGAGATGTTCGATTGATGTAGTCAATGTTTTTGTGTTGGGGCGACAGTCGAAGCGCGAATCTTATCAAGCATCATCACTTTAGAGGACTTTTGGGATCAAGTGTCTTTCGAAGGGGGTAAGGAGGCGATAGAATGGTAAAAAAGAAGACTATAAATAGCGCTTTTGTTTTTTTCAACATTGCTACTGAATTCCAAACTGGGAAGAAGGTATTTAGTGTTTATTCTCGCTCAATGTCCCTCGTTTCAGAGTCCTCCTCTTGATTTGGGCTGGATAGAAGCTCTCTAATGAGCGCACCGAAACCACATCCGAGAAGTCCGACAACCATATTGTCTACCTCAATGGAAAAACCATCACCGTTAAAATAATCCCATATCATGCCGACTGTCACGTAGGTGCCGATATACACTGCTGCATAGCCAACTATTTTTATTAGCTTCAAGCTTCCCCTCCTTTATATCCACCATTCTTATAAATAGTCCATTAAATTCATGGGAGTTTTAGCTTCTCTTTGACCTGGTCACAAGTGATTCAATGAGCCAAAGGACACAGAATACAGCGACGATGATGAGCAAGATATCTAGATTTAGCGATATGCCATTGGGGTTAAACGAGCCGAAAATTACAGCAATAAGAAGATAACAGACTATAAAGCCAAATAAATAGAGAAGTTTTCTCTTCAATGCTACACCACCTTCAAACCAAATGTTGTGTACCTTCCTTGACCTGGATTTTCCAATACATCCATCTGATTGTCAAGGGTCATATGACTAAATTCTACTGACTATTGTATATAAAAGGACCAGTAACTCCACGAGATGGGAGTATCTGGTCCTTTGCATACAATTAAATTGAACGTCTTCTTCTTTCTCTAATGGCCCCTCGACATATCGCTTTTTTGGTTAAACACCAACACACGTTTTCTCAAAAGAAACAGCAGAGCCATGAGTGCAAACATACAGCCGGCAAAACCGAACAACACCCACAACGTAACTTGAACAGGATAGAGGTCAAGCAAGCTGCCGGTTAAGCGAGGAAGTAATGCGCCACCTAAACCGCCCATCGCAATAAGTAAGCTCGACGTTCGGTCTTCCAATCCGGGAGTTGCCTCGTTAATAAGCAGCAGCCCGAGTGAAAAGATGCCGCCCATCGTCAACCCGACAAAGAAGATGACAATAAAACTTATGGTCACATTTGGCGATAACGCAAACAAGCCAAGGGTAATGAATTGTCCAGTGCAGCAGATGGCGAAAAGCTTTGTAAACCCGAATCGTCCAATGATAAAGGTCATGACCATACGCCCAATCGTCATTGCGCCCCAAAACACAGTGATGCTAAGCGCAAGTGTCGATGGAGACAATTCAGAGGACATCGACAAAATGGAAGGCAAATAGTTCGGAAAGGTCATTTCCGTGCCAACGTATAGAAAGAAAAAGAACGCACCAATGCAAAGCATAGGCAAAGACGGTTTTGGGTAGCGCTTATGGTCAGCTTTTTTCGTTTTGATTTTTTCTTTCGCCATAAGGGTTTCATCATGTTCACCGAAGCGAAGAAACATCCACAAAACGAAGGTGATCAACGTTACCATTCCAACGAAAGCAAAAAGACTGTTCCATTCTCCACCTGCGATCAGAATGGCTGAGATGATGGGGAGCAGTAAAGCCCCGATGCCGAAGAACACTTCTGTTAACATCATCACCGATGCTTTTTTCTCTTTGAGCTTTCCAATGATCAGCCCAGCGATGACGGTTTCAGTGATTCCAAGTCCTGCACCACCTAAAGGCACGATGGATAACAGCATTGGCCAAGGGACAAGCATAAACAATGCCACCTGAGCGACGGTAAACAGGAAAAACGAGAGAACAATGGTCGTTCGTCGACCCATGGTTTTGAGAATAAACGGTGCAAACAACACTCCAACTAAAAAGCCGAGGAATTGGTTCATAATCAGTTGTCCGCCATCGCTATAACTAAGGTCATAGTGTGCAATCATCGGTTCAAGAACAGAACCAATAATAATATGGCCGACGCCTGTAAGTAGGTAGGACAAGCATGCCAACCAGATGAATAGTCTCATATGTTTCCTCCAGAAAAGGATCGTAGATGTCGACCGCAAATTTGCTTTTAATTGTATATCAATGAGTACTAAAATTAGTTAAATGTACAGGACTAGACTAGTATGGAGCAGGTAGAAGTGTGCGTCAAGATGCCTAGAAGCCTAGATTGTCTAATGCAGGTTCACAATAAAGATGGTAGGATAAGACGGAACGGTAAAGAAGTAAGGTTTTATGTTTAATGAATACGTTTTCATATAATGGTAAGCTGAACACCATCTAAGATGATGAAGGAGGAATAGATATGATTGTTACAGGCTATGAATTGTTCCAAGTGCCTCCACGTTGGTTGTTTTTAAAGATCGAAACCGATGAAGGCATTGTCGGCTGGGGCGAACCGGTGGTGGAGGGCAGAGCCAAAACAGTTGCCGCTGCTGTAGAAGAGCTAATGGAGGGCATTGTCGGTAAAAGCCCCCTTTTAATAGAAGATCATTGGAACACGATGTACCGCGGAGGGTTCTATCGTGGCGGTCCGATTTTAATGAGTGCAATTGCCGGCATTGATCAGGCGCTTTGGGACATTAAAGGGAAGTATTACGACGCGCCCATTCATGAGCTTATGGGCGGCCGCTGTCGGGATTCCATCCAGGTCTACTCATGGATTGGCGGCGATCGTCCATCGGATATTGCTGAAGGCGCACAAGCGGCTGTCGATGCAGGCTTTCAAGCGATCAAAATGAACGGTACAGAGGAGCTTCATTACGTAGACTCTTTTGCGAAAATTGAGGCTGTCGTAGAGCGCGTGGCGACAGTCAGACAAGAGGTCGGGTCACATATTGGCATCGGCATTGATTTTCATGGACGTGTGCATAAACCGATGGCTAAGGTACTCGCTAAAGAGCTTGAGCCTTATCACCCGATGTTTATCGAAGAGCCGGTACTAAGCGAAAACGTAGAGGCGCTTCGTGACCTTATGAAGCTGACCACAATACCAATCGCGCTTGGTGAGCGACTGTATTCACGGTGGGATTTTAAACATATTCTATCCGAAGGCTATGCCGACATTATTCAGCCCGATTTGTCTCATGCAGGCGGCATTACTGAGTGTAAAAAAATCCTTTCCATGGCGGAAGCGTATGATGTCGCTGCAGCCCCACATTGCCCGCTTGGTCCGATTGCTTTAGCAGCGTGTCTTCAGGTTGATGCGACGTGCCACAATGCGTTCATTCAGGAGCAAAGCCTCGGCATTCATTACAATCAAACGAACGATTTGCTAGACTACATTGTCGATCCAAAAGTCTTTTCCTATCAAGACGGTCAGGTCGCCATTCCAAACGGTCCTGGTCTTGGCATCGAAATAAATGAAGCCTTCGTCCGTAAAATGGCTGAAGTCGGACACAACTGGCATAACCCGATTTGGCGTCATCAGGATGGCGCTGTAGCGGAGTGGTAGGAGGTTCAGTTCTTTTGAATAGGAAAGAGGCGATATGAATGAAAAAAACAGATATCCTAGCCTCCTAAAACTCGACTATATTTAGGAGGCTATCAGATGAAGTTTAATCTAATTGATGTTGAAAGCTGGCAGAGAAAAGAAATCTTTAATCATTTTCTGAAACAACAAACCACGTTTAGCATCACTACAGAAATTGATATTACCGTCTTGTATCAAATGATAAAACAAAAAGGATATAAGTTTTATCCTGCATTTATCTTCTTAGTGACGAGCGTCGTAAACTCTAATAAAGCGTTTAGAATGAACTTTAATCGTAAAGGACAGTTAGGTTATTGGGATAAGGTAGATCCAATGTATACGGTATTTAATCGTGAATCGGAAACATTCTCTGGAATTTGGACAGAAGTAAAACACGACTTCAAAGGGTTTCATGACATGTATCTTTCTGATGTTAAGAAATATAATGGGACAGGAAAATTGTTTCCTAAAACACCTCTACCTGAAAATACCGTGTCTATTTCTATGATTCCTTGGACCTCGTTTACAGGGTTTAACTTAAATATTAACAGTAATCCGAATCATCTCCCCCCAATCATTACAGGGGGAAAATTTGTTGAGAATGGCGATTCGATATATTTGCCTGTTTCTCTGCAAATCCATCATGCTGTTTGTGATGGGTATCATGCAGGAGTTTTTATGAACAATGTTAGGCAAATGGCTGAACATCCTGCTGAATGGATTTTATAAAGTTGTCATGCTGTCGTGATTTCGACAGCATGATATTTGGGGTACCAGACATTTGAACCAACACAATAAAATTCTGCGTAAAGTAATAAAAAGGAAGGAGGGTATACGACATGAAGGCATTCCTTGTTCATGCCAGCTATTTTGTCGCTCTTATTTTCCTTTCCTTTTTCTCGTTTTTCTTCATATTTGGCTTGGGGTTTATAGGGAGGATCAATTTATTTTACCTGTCTATTCCATTAGGTTTAAGCATGATTTGGGTTGGGGCATATACATGGTCTGTCCTTCGTTTGAAATTTGGTGCAAATAAGGTTGAACAAGTATTTAATCTTAAAAACCCCAAGTTAATATGTTTGCTTCTTACAGGTATCATTACAGTATTTGGTTTGTTTCTATCAACGCTATTCCCTTTTCCGACACAGGACGTCCCGGCATGGATATTTCTCGGAACACCTGCAATCTTATTGCTGTTTTGGTGCTGGTTATTATATCGATTTGTACAGAACAAAAGAAAACGATCTCAGTGGATAATGAAGGTGCTTCACTTCCTGATTTCTTTAACCTACACCTTTCATGTTTGCATTATTTATTACATTCATTTTTTTACTAACTGATGTTGTTAAAGTCTCACTTCTTTTATGGAATCCCAAAAAATTGAACCTATCACTCCCATTTTCTGCGTAAAGTAATAAAAGAGGAGGTTTTTCGTATGAACTATTTCTATTCAATTGCATATGGAGATGTCTTGGTTCAACTCGTCGCTTTAGTTTTTTTGATCGTTTTAGGAGCGATCATCGTCATTTATCTAAAAAGACTTTCTCGATGGTCAAAAAACAGCAGCCATCCAAAACTTGATGTTGCTGCCGAGGTCGTGGCGAAACGGTCAAACGTTCGAGGAGGTAGATTTAGTAGCACGCGGAATTTGTACTTTGTCACCTTTGAAGTCGAAAGCGGCGACAGGATGGAGTTGATCGTCAGCGGTTCTGAATATGGTCAACTTAGTGAAGGTGACTCGGGTACGTTGGCGTTTCAGGGGGCACGTTACATTGGTTTTGACCGTAAGAGGGAATCGCCGATAGCGACGTAGGAAAAAATGTTTCTTTATTCTTAGATCTTGAAAACGTATCAAAGGAGGTACTCACCATGGCACTTTTGCCTAGACCGCCCTGCTAAGCCAAGGGCAGCAGTTCTTCACGTGCTCCACCAGCTTATCGAGTGATGTTAGTTGATTCGATTAGACTGGAGAGGAGCTTTTTAAATGAAGAGTGTATCGAATGTATGGAAGCTCTACGGCTTTCGGTTTTTTTATAGCTTAATTCCTGCCTATGTCATTGAACGATTGTACTGGGAAGAACGGGGCATGACCATCCAAATGGTCATCTACGCGGAAATCATTTTTGCAGTTACAGTTTTGTTGTTTGAGGTCCCGTCCGGCATCCTCGCTGATCGTTGGGGGCGAAAGCGGCTCATTGTGGTGTCGGCTGCGCTTGGTGTCTGTGAATTTTTCCTACTTTTGTTTGCGACGTCATTTTGGCATTTTGCGCTTGTTGTGTTTTTAGCGGCAATTGGTATGTCCGCCAGCAGTGGAGCAGAAAATGCGCTGCTGTATGATTCGTTATTGCTGAAAAAGCGGGAACGCAGCTATGAAAAATACTATGGACGGCTGAATGCCTTGGAAATTGTGGCAACAATGCTTGCCGCTCTCAGTGGGAGCTGGCTCGCCGTTCAGTTTGGTTTTACATTCAACTACTGGCTTTCCTTTGTGGCAATGTGGGGCGCTGTTTTCTTTGCCTTCTGGTTAAAGGAGCCTGCCGTCAAGACGAAAACAGAAGAAAGCGAGTCAATGCCACTGAAAGGTTATGTGGCTGCGTTTGTTCGGCTTTATAAGCAGCACCCTAACGTCATCCCAGTATTGACGTCAGGGATGGTCGTTGGGGCATCTGTCAATTTTATCGATGAATTTTGGCAGCTGTACCTTGACCGTCTGCAAATTCCTATTCTTTTCTTCGGGATGTTTTCGGCAGCTCTTTATTTTCTGAAGCTCCCAGGCAATCTGCTTGCCTACCAGTTGAAGAAGCGAGTTGCGACGCCTCGACTGCTGTTGTTTATTATGAGTGGGATTGTGTTCGGGTTGTTCATTATGGCAGTGAGCCCGAATATTTATGGACTACTCGCCATGGGTTTGGTCTACTTAGTCGCGGGGATGATTGAGCCATTGACGTCTGGGTACCTACAGCACCGTATTTCCTCCAATGTTCGCGCAACGATGGGGTCGGTGCAGTCAATGGGCGAAAACGCAGTGATCATGCTTGCAGGTTTAGGCTTTGGCTATTGGTCATCTAAAGGGGACATTTTTGGAGGATACGGGTTTCTAGCGGTCCTCTGCGGCGTCTTTCTTATGTATTATGTGTGGCGTCAGAAGGCTGTGAGGTCATAAACAAAATAGTTCTAGGACGGTCTTTTGAAACTTGATGAAGACGTAACATAAACAAATCGGAGGTTTTGAGGATCACCATTGTCCTATGAGGTTGTTGCTTTGTGATAATAGGGAGTCCTCTGACCAGTTTTCATCCATTTTTTTGTATCACACAGAAGGTATTTCCGTCAGGATCGGCCAAAACAACGTAGTCTGCTTCAGGAGGATACCTCCACTTGACTCGACTCCCCCCGAGGGACAACAGTCGCTTCACCTCCGCTTGTTGGTCGGATGCATACAGGTCGAGGTGGTGCCGTTGGTGGGTTTCGGCGTCAGAAGAAACACGAGAAATCGCCAATTGAACCCCTTCACCTGAGCGCGGAACTAAAATTGCCCAATCTGATGATGGTTCCCGAAGTAGTGTATAATCCATGGCTTCGCACCAAAACTTGATCGCACGCGGAACGTCTTGAACACCCCACACAATCGAACCAATTTTAAGCTTCTCCATCTTGACACTCCTTAGCTCGTAGACGTAAGTGAAAATTTCTAGAATCGGTAATTCGAATACTCTAACGTGCCTCCAACCCTCTTGGGCAACAGTTTCTATCAAGCATGTTTTCCCTACGCTTAAGTATTTTTCCGAAACCATAGTACAAACATCAGGAGACACACGACCATCCAACTATACGGTACGACGAGGTAGGGAAGTATGGTTTCATTGGCTTGCAATTGAACAATTCCATAGTGCAGATGATAATTTGGAAAGAAAGCGAGCCAAGACATTTCCCCTCGTTCGTTATTCATAAGCAACCCTGCAATAAACAAATACAATAAAGCAATGGGTGAGCCATAGAGAGTGACTTCAATTGTATTTCTTGTTTTCAGACCTAGAATAACGCCTATCATAATCATCATCAGGATGAGCGGAAAACTTAGGACAAACATTTTTAGACTCGTAAGCGGATGAATGCCATAAATGACAAAGAAAATCATAAGGAAGAATGCAGTTGCTAGAAATGTAATAAATATTTTAGAGTAAATAATTTCTCTCAAGGAGAAACCGACTTGGATTAATCGTCGAGTGGTACGCTGTTCTTTCTCCTCGACAATGATATTGCCTTGCATGAACATTGTCACCAATACAAAAATAGACGCAAGGATAAAGCTCACAGGAATATCACTATTTGGAGCCCATAAAAAAGTAATGGTAAAGAGGAGGTTTATGCAGAAATTAAAGATGACCTGCCCATTCCAACGCAAGTCAGATACATCCTTATAAACTAACGCTTTCCACTGCATTCCTGATTTTTGCATCATACATGAATCAACTCTTTCAACTTACTATAGTTTCCTTTGGATAGGGGAATTGTACTCTTTGAATCATCTAAGCTGAGACTATAGCTGTTTTTACTCCAAATGATAATTTCCCTTACACGTTGTAAGTTGACCAAATACGAGCGGTGACAACGGAAAAACCCTAACGATTGCAATCGTTCCTCCAAGGATTTAATCGTACTTGATGAAGCAAACTCCTCATTGTTCACAAATAGATACGTCTGCCCATCACGTGCTTCGATATAATCGATTTCCATAGGGTTAAAAAGAATAATTTTATCCTCTACCTTTGCACTTACTTTGTTCAGCTGCACCTGCATCCTGCTAAAATCTTGCGAAAGTTTCTCCTCTAATGATTCTTCTTTTTCAAGGTCCTGCTCAATTTCTTGAATCCCACGCTCAGTGTACCGGTACACCTTTTGACCGAGACGAATCGCTTCTTCTACAGTTGTAGTAAAAATGAGCACGGCCCCATCATTTCTCGCCAAATGTAAGAGTAAATTATGTAATATCTGCTTCGATTGCAGATCAAGCATCAGAGACGGATCTTCAAAAATATACACGTCTGCCTTTTGGATAAGTGCTGAAGCAAACAGTAGCCGACAATGTTCAGAAGGCGTGAGATGCTTTGTTTTTTTTAGGACACATGCATGCAATTCACAAAGGTTTAAAATTATATCCAAATCAGGCTCTTGCTCATACAGTCTGCACCAAAATTTTAATGTTTGCATGACCGTCAATCGCTTATACAACCCGTCGTCCCGTTGAAAGAGATAAACCTTTTTCAGACCACCCTCTGGAAATGTAATGGTGTTGTTCTTTATTTGTTTCGGGTAATTAAGCAGGTCAAACAGGCGTTGAATATACTCATTTTCGCTTTGGACAGCAACAATGTCTCTTTTTTCAATGGCGAGCGTTAATGGTGGAAGCATCACTGTGTTTTCGTGAATTTTATTAAGTTCTTTGAAAGAGAATACCATACTCAAGGCTCCTTTATCATGCTGCTTCTTATTCTATACTTTAGGAGCAGTAAATCAAAAGCTTAATGCTTGGCTGTCTTTCCTATCACAAAAGCGAGTATTACGATACAAATGATACTGATAAAGCCAGCAGGAACAAACCAGGGTGGCGAGTCGAATTTAGGTAAAAAAAGAAGAACGGTTGAGAGCTGGTCATAAATGACTGAAAAAGGAATGACCGCGAGAAAGACCATCATGATTGGAGCAATGACCATACTTAGGTTTCTCACTATTTATCGTTTCCTTTCTTTCATACGATTTTTATTGCTGTATTTCTCTTGCTTGCACATAGTTTCTTCGACATTTAGTGGGTCCAGAAGGTTGTTTCGATATCAATCAACCAATGATTTCTCAGCATAAGCGCTCGCTCCACTCCTGCTAAAATACCGGCAACAGTAAGCGTGGTATTTGCCCATCCGGGGAGTTGAATGGGGGACACAAACGATCCGAAATTCACAGCAAAGAAGGGTGTCTCTGAAATGACCGACGCTAATTGTGGAAGGCCAACAAATAGAGAAACGAACAAGACGACAATAGCCATCTTCCCGATGATTGAACTTGCACGAGGAAAACGGGCATCCAGTCGCATTCGAATGCCTTCTGTTGACCATTTATCTGGCTGTAATGGATATTCGTTGTTCTCTGTCGTGACATAATGCATGCGACTAAGACCATAAATGCTTGTGCCCACCTCGATAGCCCCATCTGGAACAGAAAAAGCCGCAGGTAGCTCTGACGTAGCGATATGTTTCCCATCACAATAAAGTTCTGTTGCATGATTTTCATTGAAGTGGTTCACGTTTACGGCATAAATCATTTCGTCGTTATCCTCATCAGTAAGCTTTATATAAAACAATGATCTTGTGAATAAATCCGTCAGGCGATAAGGCTCTAAAGAATGCCCGTCGCCGTATTTTACTTTATTGATCTTGTTTTGACGTTTTCGATTCCGAATAAAGCGAAACATCAGCATACCTTCCTTCTCCTTTAATGAATGGCACAAATGAGTTGAATAAAAACGCGCTCTCGTCTCAGGTCATCCAAGATGAGCTTATCGGTCGAACTATTATTCTCACGAATGTCCCAGCGAAAACTTCGAATTAATTTCAGAATGGAAAGGGTACGCTTTCCTTATGCCAGCAAAGCATTGAACAAGGATCATGATATCGAAGATCGCTTGATGAAAAAACAAAAAGGGGGTGAATGGAGGGATTTCTGTGCTCAACAGAGGGAGTTCATCTTTTAACGAAGCGTTGTACCTCTGCAAATGGATACTGTATTCAATGAGTACTACTAGAAAGTACGACGTTTTGACCGGGAGCTTCGTTTTTGAAAAGATGCATGAGAGGTAGACAATTTCAGGTTGAGTAGGGGGCATAGGTTAAGCTGGAGCGGCATACAGAGAATGGATCCAAAAAGACCCCTTTAGAAGAGGAACATACTTTCCTCTTTCAAAGGGTCAGCAAATCAAGTTACTTTATGTCTTTTCCTTGCAAATGAATTCGTTTTGATCTGTCTTCTTTTCATGGTAGAAGTTGAGGCATGGCATAGTACCTCAATTACGCGAAACAGTCATATGATCTTGTTTTAAGTCACGCAATGGCTCATCGATCAAATGGGTCATCCGGTCGGATCCCCCAATGGAACCCACGATCGTAAAGAAGTCTAGCGTTAGGCGCAGCACGAACAACCATCTCCATCCCATTGCCACTTAGTCGAAGGGTATCGTCCGACTCCTCTTGAACGGTCAACTCAACCGTTTGCACTGGTGAAGAATTGTACTCCTTGACCGTTTGCCCTGGCATACGAAGCTCACGCAGGTTCAATTGGACGGTGTCTTCCCCGATGCGTTCATAAGTGCCTTCTAAAAGCGTTCCGTTGGCGATGCGAACCTGGACGCTAGCCTTCCCTAGTTTCTCTACATTCCCGAAGGCAATTTTTTGCCACCGTGTGTCCTCCGACAAATGCGCAGCTGGCTCCTCCGTATCTTCCACTACCATCCATACGCCAGCAGGAACGGACTCGTTTATCGTTAGAGATGGCTGCGACGAAAATGCTAGCCAGCCGACGACGGCTAGAATAACAAATCCTGTAATGGGACCAGCAATTCGAGTGATGCGGGAAATCTTTGAAGATGTGAACATAGATGGTGTAGGAGCGGACGAGATCTGTTCCTGACCAATGAAGGCAGTTGCAATACGTTTTGTCCATGGCAAAAGTACGATCGCAGAGAAAATGAGCAGGGCAAGCGAGATCTGCTTCCCAGGCATGTCATAGCCTAAATTCAAAACGAAGACAAACGACATCGATGCCAAACTGATCATCGCACCGATGGCAACGGTCCGTCTCCAAAGGAGCGCAACAGCCGCACCAACTTCCGCAACGCCGGCAAGGATTTGAAACAACGGAGAAAATGCCACCATTCGCCCTAACAAACCCATGGGGCTCATCTCTCCATGAGCGATGAGCGCGTCTCCTAGATCTGGCATTCCGTACTGACCTAGGCCTAATTTAATTGCACCATTATACAAAAGGGCAATGGCGAGGATGAACCGAATGATACCGTGTATCCACCACAAAAATGTTGGCAATTTTTTTTGCTTATTCATAAAATAGTCTCCTTTGGAAGATTAGTGTAAACCACTTCTCTGAGTAGACATTCCCTAATAATTCAACTTCCTAACGCAATGATTAGCATTCGTAACGAGAAGATTACTTTTGAAAATTGATTGAACCCAAAGAGAATCCACGGATGATTAAATGACTTGCTCCTAAAGGATTATAGATTGAGAAGCTCTTTTAAAATTGTTCATTTGATGTGGAATAAATTACAGAGGGGAAAAGACCATTTAATAGAGGGGGGATCGAGTGCTCGGAAAAGGACATGAACTTTTCGGAAGCAGAGCGGATGTGCGCGGAAAATCACATGAACCGTGCGAAAAAAG
This sequence comes from Aureibacillus halotolerans, assembly GCF_004363045.1. Lineage (NCBI taxonomy): Bacteria > Bacillati > Bacillota > Bacilli > Caryophanales > Bacillaceae > Aureibacillus > Aureibacillus halotolerans. The sequence goes on along the minus strand of NZ_SNYJ01000004.1, from coordinate 212,703 downwards.
CACTCGAGTGTTCGGAAACACCTCGAGTGCAAGGAAAAGGTCATGAACCGCTCGAAACCAGTGAAAACGCGGTGAAAACGTATGAACTGCGTGTGAAAAGCCTCTGAGTGCTCGATCCCATGTGGAATCTAAGCTCTAGCTTAAGCCGCTGCCTGATGGTTCACTTTGCCTCTAACAAGCTTGAAGTAGATCATCACGCCAATGGATGCGCTCGTAAACAAGATGAGCGCCATTGGAACAGCGCTTTCTTCATTGATTCCTGCCAATAGGGAGACAATCGCTCCTATGGCCAGCGGCAACATGCCAAGGACGGCGCTGGCGCTTCCAGCTCGGTGGCTTTGTTGCGCCATTGCTAGTGTGAAGGAGCTCGTCAGTACCATGCCCATACAGATCATATAAATGAAAATAAGAATGACGAGGCTGGTGAGAGGAGCTTGGATCGTAGCCATGACTAAAAGCAGACACGTGGCTATACTCGCTATGATGATCGCTGTTCTGAGAAGAACGCGTTCATGAATTCGATCGCTAAGGCGTCCGATAAGAAAGCTACCCGTTACGATCGCCAGTCCGTTGATGCCAAACAGAATGCTGAACAATTGAGGAGACACGCCATAAATATCCTGATACACAAACGGTGTTCCAGAAACATAGGCGAAGCTGCCTCCATGGACAAACCCTACAATTAACGCATAGCCAATAAAGGACTGGTCGCGGAACAAGCTGCCCATTGTACGTAATGTATGTTTAACGGAACTAGGTGAACGACGCTCCACAGGCAGTGTCTCAGGTAGTTTTACAGTGGCCGTTACGACCATCAGGACTCCTAGCACGGCAAGCGTAATGAAAATTGCTGGCCATTCCGCAGATGGAATCAGCAGAATGGCTCCGCCAGCCATCGGGGCAACCATTGGGGCAAAGGCATTAATGACCATTAGCAGGGCAAAAAACTTTGTCAGCTCCCGCCCCGAAAACACATCTCGAACGACCGCTCTTGAAAGAACGATGCCGGCCGAAGCTGTAAAACCCTGCAAAAAACGTGCGGCAATCAGAGTCGTTATGTTTGGTGCGAAGGCACATAATAAGGAAGCAATCGCAAAAATCGATGTAAAAAATAGCAATGGCCCACGCCGGCCCTTCGCATCACTAATTGGACCGACGAAAAGCTGACCAACAGCAAGACCGAGTAGGGCTGCCGTCAAACTGAGTTGAACGAGTGTTTCATTGGCACGAAAATCATTCGCAATATCCGGAAAGCTCGGAAGATACATATCGATGTTTAATGGACCGAGAATGGCAAACATGCTCAGCAAAAAAGCCATGCCCATCCGCTCGCGCCCGGTTGGATTGTGAAGCACGGTGTGACCTCTCCCTGTTGTTATGGTATATTTTCTTTATGCAAATGTCGCAAGTATACGGCAAGAACAAAGGGTTGTCCATTCGTACACGTTCAATGCAATCGTCATGGCAATGAAAGCCTCTATGTCATTCATCAAGAAATCTATGTTATCCGAATTGACGAAACTTTTTATTTGTCATACAATATGACTATAAACTTACTTAGTTAAAATGGGGAGGGTTGTTTAAAACCATTGATGAAGCCAATTGAAGTCGGCACTGTAAGCCGAAAAACGCTGTCAAAGCAAGTTGTTGAACACATTGTTGATTTGTTGAATACGCGTAAGCTAAAGCCAGGGGATAAGCTTCCGAGTGAAATGGATTTAATTGGTATGCTGTCGGTCAGTCGTCCTGTGTTGCGTGAAGCGTTGAGCTCTCTCGAAACATTAGGGGTTATTACGCGGAAAACGCGTGGGGGTACATTCTTTAATGACAAGATCAGTAGTCAGCCATTTTCTGTCATGCTGGCACTCGCTGTAGATAATTTGCCTGCGGTCATAGAGGCACGTATGACGTTAGAGCTTGGCCTTGTGACAATGGCTGCTGAAAAAATTACCGACGAACAACTCGAGCGGCTGCGAAAAACGATTGACGACATCTCGGAAAACGCAGACAACAATTATGGCAAATACGATAAGGAGTTTCATCGTATTATCGCCGAAAGTGCCAACAACCCTGTCGTTGAAGGCATGATTCACTCGTTGCTGCTAGTGCATGAACGAACGGACAGTCAAATCAAAATTCGTGAGCCGGAGCTGACGATTCAATACCATACAGCCATTTATAAAGCGCTTGTTAAGCATGACCCGATTGACGCGTTCCAACAAATGTATAAACACTTGTGTTATGTCAGAGATAAGGTTTTAGGGGATTACCAGCCATAAGCTGGTATGACTCGAATCTTACGTCCAGTGAAAAAGCAGGAGCAAAGCTTGCGGAGCCAGTTTCAGCTTTCACAAAGAGATCCCTCTGACAGTATACCACAGCGTTATTTGTAAGCGCATACGTGTAGATCACCCTTTGGCAAAAACAAAGCGAGAAGAGGGAGGAAGACGACATGACTCGAAGACAAGCCCCAACAGGAATTCTTGGCTTTCCAGTAACGCCTTTAGATGATAACGGTAAGGTAGATGAGATTGCGTTAGCGCAGAACATACAGTTTCTTATTGATGAAGGTCTTGAATCGATTTTTATCGCTTGTGGATCGGGAGAGTATCAGTCGCTGAGCTCGGGAGAATATGAGCTGCTCGTAGACATTGCCCTGGATGTGACGAAAGGAAGGGTTCCTGTATACACAGGGGTAGGCGGTCATTTGCCAACATCTCTTGAGTGGGCACAACTCTCAGCAGATAAAGGAGCGGATGGTTATCTTGTCTTTCCACCATATCTTGTGGGAGGCGAACAGAAAGGCCTTGTTCAATACTACAAAACCATCATTGAAAGTACAGATCTAGACGCCATCCTCTACCAGCGCGGTCAGGCAGTGTTTTCGACGGAGTCCGTTCAAGAGCTGGCAGAACTGCCGCAGGTTGTAGGTGTGAAGGATGGCATCGGCAATATGGAACGAAATGTGCAAATGACACAAACGATTGGTGACCGAATGGGCTGGCTGAATGGAATGCCGATGGCCGAAGTCACGATGCCGGCCTATGTGCCACTTGGCTTTAACTCCTATTCATCAGCAATATCCAATTATATCCCTCATATCTCACGAGCGTTTTATGAGGCTTTGTTGGCACAACGCATGGATGATGTGCGTCAGATGTATCAGGAGGTCATTCTTCCCATCAACGCTATTCGCAATCAGCGTCAAGGATATGCTGTCTCATTGATTAAAGCTGGGATGGAAATTATGGGCCACTCAGTTAAAAACACCGCTAGACCGCCAATATTGCCTGTTGAGCCTGAGCATTACAAGCAACTGGAAGCCATTTTAAAACGCGCGCATGAATTATATCCTAAACGTACCGCGATTGAACATAAGTAATCTCAGATCTTATCCAATTCATCATCATTATATTAGGAGGTTTTTAACGTATGGTCGTTCGTGTCGAAAGCAAAACATACCTCAATTACTTCAATGGAGAATGGGCAACATCAGCGTCAGGCAGCACAATTGAAAGTGTTAACCCTGCCAACACCCAGGAAATCGTCGGTCGTGTTCAAAATTCAACGAAGGAAGACCTTGATCAGGCGGTTGCAGCGGCAAAGCAGGCAAAGGATGGGTGGAGAAAGCTCACTGGTGCCGCAAGAGGCCAGTATCTTTATGCGTTAGCCGATGCCCTTGAAGAAAACCTTGGTGCCATTGCTGAAACGGCAACGAGAGAAATGGGAAAAACGCTAGCTGAAATGAAAGGGGAAACCGCTCGAGGTGTCGCCATTTTACGTTATTACGCAGGCGAAGGCATGCGAAAAACGGGGGATGTCATCCCGTCGACTGATGATGGTGCGTTAATGTTTACAACGAGAACACCCCTCGGTGTTGTTGGCGTCATTACGCCGTGGAACTTTCCTGTCGCCATTCCAATCTGGAAAATCGCCCCTGCCTTAATTTATGGGAACACTGTCGTTGTCAAACCGGCTACTGACACAGCTGTCACCTTTGCGAAAATTGTTGAGGCCTTCGAACAGGCGAAGCTTCCGAAAGGCGTATTAAATTTTGTGACAGGAAGTGGCTCTGTTATTGGTCAAGGGTTGGCCGATCATCCAGACGTCAACGGCATCACCTTCACTGGCTCAAACAATGTCGGCAAACAAATTGGTCAGGCTGCGCTTGCAAGAGGCGCAAAATATCAGCTTGAAATGGGTGGGAAAAATCCTGTGATTGTTGCGGAGGATGCCGATATTGACTTGGCTGTCGAAGCCACCATTAGCGGCGCATTCCGTTCCACGGGACAGAAGTGTACAGCAACGAGTCGTGTCATTGTTCATCAAGACGTTTATGAAACCTTTAGAGACAAGCTGATCGCCAAAACGAAGCAGATTACGATTGGCAACGGGCTGTCTGAAGAGCATTGGATGGGACCAAGCGCGAATAAAGGTCAGTATGAAACAGTGCTTTCATATATTCAAAAAGGTCTCGATGAAGGCGCCACCTTGCTTTACGGTGGGCAGCCTGTAAAAGGCAAAAATGATGAAGTGGGGTACTTCGTGGAGCCAACCATCTTTGAGGATGTACGCTCTGGAATGACCATTGCTCAGGAGGAAATCTTCGGTCCAGTTATTGCGCTTATGAAGGTGGAGACCTTTGAGGAAGGGTTGCAAACGGCGAATGACGTTGAGTATGGTCTCAGTGCGTCCGTATTTACGACCAACATACAGAAAATGCTAACGTTTGTTAATGACATGGAGGCAGGTCTAGTCCGTGTGAATGCAGAGAGCGCAGGTGTTGAACTTCAAGCACCATTCGGCGGTATGAAGCAGTCCAGCTCTCACTCCAGAGAACAAGGTGAAGCAGCAAAAGAATTCTTCACCGCGATCAAAACCGTTTTTGTGAAGGGTTAAAAACCGAAGCTAAATTTATTTAGCCTGATTCTCGTTGGTGAACTAATCGAGGTTGCGCTTGATGAGGGTGCCACACTTGTTGTGGAAAATGACCAAGAGGAGAATGTCCTATGAGCCATCAGGTAATTTCGACGATACGTACGGATACGCCGATCATTAAAACGATGCGTGTGATTCCGGTCGCAGGACAGGACAGTATGCTGTTGAACCTTAGTGGCGCACATGGTCCGTTTTTCACTCGGAATCTTGTCATTCTCACGGACAACAATGGCAGAACTGGGGTCGGAGAAGTGCCAGGAGGAGACACCATCCGCAAAACGTTAGAGGATGCAAAGGAAATCATCCTTGGGAAGCCGGTTGGGGAGTACAATAACCTGTTGGGTGAGGTGAAACGTGCATTTGCATCGCGTGACGCCGAAGGCAGAGGTTTGCAAACGTTTGACTTGCGAACGACTGTGCATGCCATAACGGCGTTAGAAGCCGCCTTGCTCGATCTTTTAGGGCAATTTCTAAATGTCCCTGTGGCGGCTCTGCTTGGCGACGGTCAGCAGAGAGATCAAGTGACCATGCTTGGGTATCTGTTTTTTATCGGCGATCGGAAGAAAACCGACCTCCTGTATCCACATGCGGAGCATGAAAAAGAGGATTGGTTTCGGTTGCGGAATGAAGCTGCCCTGACTCCGGAGTCGATTGTAAGGCTTGCAGAAGCGGCTTCTGAACGATATGGCTTTCAAGATTTTAAGCTTAAGGGTGGTGTGCTTTCTGGCGAGGAAGAGCTGGAGGCAGTGACTGCACTGGCAAATCGCTTTCCAGAAGCTCGTATTACACTAGATCCCAATGGCGCCTGGTCATTAGAAGAGGCCATTCGACTTTGCCGTCACCAGCATCATGTGCTCGCGTATGCTGAGGATCCTTGTGGTGCTGAGCAAGGGTACTCAGGTCGTGAAGTGCTGTCTGAGTTTCGGAAAGCAACGGGTCTGAAGACGGCGACCAATATGATTGCTACAGATTGGCGTCAGCTTGGTCATGCCATTCAGCTTCAGGCCGTAGATATACCATTAGCTGACCCGCATTTCTGGACGATGCAAGGTGCTGTCCGTGTCGCGCAACTTTGCCATGAGTGGGGACTGACATGGGGCTCTCATTCCAACAATCATTTTGACATCTCGCTGGCGATGTTTACCCATGTTGCCGCAGCAGCCCCTGGTGACATTACAGCTATAGACACCCATTGGATTTGGCAGGATGGACAGCGACTCACTAAAGAACCACTCAAGATTAGGAATGGACAGGTAGCGGTACCTGATGCACCAGGCCTCGGCATTGAGATCGATATGGGAGAAGTTGAGGCAGCGAATCGTCTCTATGAAACAATGAAGCTAGGCGCACGTGATGATGCGAAGGCCATGCAGTACATAATCCCTGGATGGCAATTTGATCACAAAAAACCGGCCCTAGTTCGATGATTCTGGAAGAGAGGGTGTTTGGAATGACAACGAAAATGGATCAAGCAGAAGCGCCATTGTACATTAAAGTCCACGAAAGCGATAACGTGGCGATCATCGTGAACACAAAAGGGCTTTCTGAAGGCACGGTGTTTCCCTCTGGACTTGAGCTTGTGGAATTTGTGCCCCAAGGCCATAAAGTGGCGCTCGTTGATCTCCAGGAGCATGAAGCCATTATACGATACGGTGAAGTGATTGGGCATGCAGTCAAGCCGATTCCTAAAGGCAGTTGGATTAAGGAAAGTTTATTGACGTTTCCGACACCGCCGCCGCTAGATACTCTGCCATTGGCAACGAGAGATCGGTCTTCGCAGAAGCCTTTAGAGGGCTACACCTTTGAGGGCTTTAAAAACAGTGATGGGTCTGTAGGGACAAAAAATATTCTGGGTATCACCATGAGCGTTCAATGTGTGACAGGCGTCCTTGAGCATGCCGTAAAGCGGGTCAAGGAGGAACTTTTGCCGAACTACCCGAATGTCGAGGACGTGATTGCATTAAATCACAACTATGGGTGTGGGGTAGCGATTCACGCCCCTGGCGCAGCCATTCCGATTCGTACTATTCAAAACCTGGCCACCCACCCGAGTTTTGGTGGCGAAATCATGGTCGTTGGCTTAGGCTGTGAGAAATTAAGACCTGAACAGCTTGTTAAGGACGATGATGGGTCAACCATTACATCGTTGCAGGATCAAGAGGGGTTCCATGCAATGGTTAGCTCTATCATGGCCATGGCTGAGGAGCGCCTTCTACGACTCAACCAACGAAAGCGTGTCACATGTCCAGCAGCTGATCTTGTCGTAGGTATGCAATGTGGCGGAAGTGACGCTTTTTCTGGCGTGACAGCGAATCCGGCCGTAGGGTTTGCTGCGGATCTTCTTGTTCGTGCAGGCGCGACGGTGTTTTTTTCTGAGGTGACGGAGGTTCGTGATGCGGTGCATTTACTAACCCCTCGTGTTGTGAACGAAGAGGTTGGTAAAAAGCTCGTTGAAGAAATGCGCTGGTATGACGATTATTTAGCAAGCGGCGACGCTGATCGCAGTGCCAATCCTTCCCCGGGAAATAAGAAGGGGGGGCTATCCAATGTCGTTGAAAAAGCACTTGGATCCATCGTCAAATCAGGAACAAGTCCAATTGTTGATGTCCTTTCTCCAGGCGAAAAAGCCACTAAAAAAGGGTTGATATTTGCCGCAACCCCTGCAAGTGACTTTGTTTGTGGCACGCTCCAGCTCGCTTCAGGCATGAATATGCACGTGTTTACAACTGGTCGGGGAACGCCATATGGTCTGTCCATGGCTCCAGTCATTAAAGTGTCCACACGTACCGCTTTGAAGGAGCAATGGCATGATCTGATTGACGTAAACGCTGGTCAAATTGCGACCGGCGAAGCCACGATTGAAGATGTAGGTTGGGAGCTTTTTCACTTAATGCTCGACGTCGCCAGCGGGAAGAAACAAACATGGGCGCAAAAATGGAAACTCCACAATGATTTGAGTTTGTTTAATCCAGGTCCAGTGACATAATAAAAGTAGGGCATGTTCTAAAAGTCATCAAAGGACTCTTTAGGCAGCCCTTTTTCATTATTCGACTTGCTCTCCTAGACTGATGAACATCAAGTTCCAGCCGTGCTCACTACCGTCACGGAATTCATCGATGGCTTTTAGAATGTCTGCTTCCGCCCAATTGTCTTCGTGTGGCACATGGATGTGTTGCGTGAACGTCATTTCACAGCCATCTTCTATCGGGTTTAGTTCCACGACAATAGTGTCCTCACTGTCACTGAATTGAGGCATTTTAAAGGTGAATTCGAGTCGGTGCGGACGATCAATGTCTTTGTATTCGCCAATCGCTCGATAGTCTTTTTCCTCTCGATGGTCAATGATTTCCCAATGGCCACCGACATGCGCCACATTCTCCACAAGCTTGTTCGTTGCTTCGCTCGTAAACAACCATTTTCTCATTGTTCCAGGCGCTAACCAGGCGTCAAAAACCTCCTCTACCGATGTATTAAACTGGCGTACCATCGTAAGTGTAGTGATGGATTCCACAATTATTCTCCTTTCTGCTATTTAGTTGTAAGTTCCCTTTCAAGCACCTTGATATGCTTCGAAATGGCCTGCTGCGACATCTCAAAAAGGAGAAGCCAGCCCATTTACGCCCCTTTCTTTCTCAGTTAATAACTGGACAATGGTCCTGGCGTTGAATCATCCAACGCATACAGAATTGAGATTTGAATTTAAATAGTTAACCATACGGTTTATTATAATGGATGAATCCTGTTTTCATAAAGAAAAACACTCAACCATAGCGGAGGAGTGTGGATGAAATTATTGCTGTTGGGGATTTGGTTTTACCTTAAACTGTTCTGCGATTGCGATAAGTGTATTAAGATCATCAACGATGGCCGAGACCGTAAAGAACTTGCCGTTGGCTACAAAATGGACGGTTTTTCTGATCCCATCCTCAAAAATGGCCGGGTAACCTAATATTGTACCTTCAGTCAGTACTTCAGAATCGTACCAAGTCTTCGCAATGTCTAAAGTTGCTCCATCTTGGGTTTCTGCGACTGTAATAGGCTCACCTGAAGCTGTTATGTAACTCGTTCTAGCAAAAAGGCCGTTTGAAGACTCTTCCGCCCTAAAATACGTCTGCTTTACAATGTCTACTGTAGCCTCATTGTTTTTGTGGAGATGAAGTGGGAGGTTGATGTCGTTTTCCACTTCATATAGGCTTTTTACATCGATCTGTTGTTCAAAAACAGCCTGTAATGAGCTTTGTTTTTCAATGTCTGCTGCATCGACCGAAAGTTTTGAAATTCCTAATGTAATACCAACAACACATGCGCCAAAAGCTACAATTCCAACCCACTTTTTCATCGGATCCTCCTCATTAGCGTGTCGTAAAAACTTCTTCCTTAATTTGTTTACGAAAAGCGTATCATAATTTCAATGGATAATGGTAAATATTTTGATATTTTCCAAAGTAGTACAACAGGCTGAAGAGTCGCTTTCCTACCGAATACTAAGACATAATTAACCATGTAAGCGACGACTCACACTTCCAAAGTTTTCAATCAAGAATTTTGTCAGATTTAAAGGTTTTTTAGGGAAGAAGACGAATGTGTATTGTGAGAACGTTACCATGAAAACTGAATCAACCGAAAGGGGACATATACAATGGCAGAAAAGAAAATCAAATGGGGCATTATGGGCCCAGGCGGCATCTCCCGTAAATTTGCATCAGACCTTGTTCAATCACCGGAGGCTGAGCTTGTCGCAGTCGGCTCTAGATCGTTGGAGCGGTCAGAGCGTTTTGCAGAGGAGTTCAATGTCACGCGCTCTTATGGCAGTTATGAGGAGTTCGTTCAAGATCCAGACATGGAGATTGTGTACATTGGCACACTTCATCCAATGCATAAAGAGTGCATCCGTCTCTGTATTGAGGCTGGAAAAGCAGTGCTTTGTGAAAAGCCGTTTGTGATGGACCAGCAGGAAGCTGAAGAAATCATTCAGCTGGCGAAGGAAAAAAACATTTTCCTTATGGAGGCCATGTGGACGCGTTATTTGCCAGCTGTTGTTCAGGCACGCCAATGGATAGAAGAAGGGCGTATTGGTGAGGTTCAATCACTAACGGCAAACTTTGGATTTAACGCAGGATGGAATCCAGGCAGTCGTTTGCTTGATAAATCATTAGGTGGCGGTGCATTATTGGATGCCGGTATTTATCCTGTCTCTTTCGCCTCAATGGTGTTTGGTCAGCAACCAGACCGTATTCTCAGCAGCGCTCATATTGGTGAAACCGGCGTGGACGAGCATTTCTCTGCGATTTTTGAATACGAAGGTGGCCGAACAGCGGTGTTGAAATCTGCGGTTCGCCTCAATTTGTCCAATGATGCATTTATTTATGGAACGAAAGGGCATATCCACTTGCCTAATTTCCTCTTTGGCCCTGGGGCGACCCTCAACGGACCAAACGGTGTGACGGTGGAATGCAAGGACAACCGAAGCCTCAACGGCTATATTTATGAAGCCGAAGCAGCGATGAAATACTTGCGTGAAGGCAAAAAAGAGAGCGTCATCATTCCTCAAGAAGAGACGATTGCGATCATGGGAACTCTAGACGCCCTGAGAAAGCAGTGGGGTCTGGAATATTCTGAAACCGTAAACGTATAATTAATTTTCGCAAACAAGGGCTGTCCTCAAACGTCATAATGATGACCTTGAGGGCGGCTTGTTTGTAATTTAGCTAAGGTGTTTCGCCTAACTTCCGCTCAACGTTAACGCCAGTCAACAGTGCATGATTCTGGTGCTGTTTTGAAGAAGTGGAGGACATGTATAAGACAGAATTTTTGGATATAAAGGAGGGGGGTCGCATCTCCTTAAGAAAAGTCATCGCCATTGTTGTCAGCGTTATAACCCTCCTACTCATCGGCTTGTGGGTCATCTATGAGACGACTTCTTACCCTGATATAGAAACAAATGGTGTCGCGTCCATTTTGATCACAGAAGATAACGGAATCGTTACGCAAGAGTTTAAAGACTATGTAACAATTGTTGAATTTCTTCAACTTTTGAACAGGGCGAAACCAGAATCCACCGGTGCCTCATTTGATATACGTAGAGCCGATGATGAAGGTCGTATTGAATACCAAAACGGGACGTCGCTTACCTTTCGTCTCTGGTTTTTTACCGATACGGCGTATCTTGAGGTGGACGGCGAGTATTTTACGTTTGAGGAAAGGGAAAAGCGTCAATTGCAGGTGTTGCTTTCAAAGGAATGACTCATCGAGAGCTTTTTTTGAGAGAAAGCCAGCGACGTCAATTCGCATAAAACGGGTTTCGTTGTGAAAATGACGATGTATTTTAGAAAGAGGTGGCTTAAAATGGCTCATACTGTGAAGATTATGGGGATTCCATTCTCTACATGGACACTTGCTGAAACAACAGATCAACTGACGTCTCATGTTGAGAAAGCCTCACGTATGCTGCACTTGATGACGGTGAATCCTGAAATTGCGATGCGCAGCCAATCCGATGCTCATTTGCAAATGATTTTGCGTGAAGCGGATGTGATTACTCCTGATGGTGTTGGGATTGTGATGGCGTCAAAAAGAAGTGGCACGCCTGTCCCAGAGAGAGTGACAGGCTACGAACTTCTGCTCGAGCTCTTGGCGAAGGGAGATGAAAAGCGTTGGGGATTTTATTTTTTGGGCACTGATGAGGAAACGAACTGTCTCGCTGTGGAGAACATTCGCCAGCGTTTTCCACAGGTCATTATTTCGGGGAGGCACCATGGTTTTTTTGCGGAAGGCGATGAAGCCATGATTCTTCAAGACATCCAGCAAACAAAACCTGACGTACTGATTGTGGCCATGGGAGCACCACGCTCAGACAAATGGATGCATCAACATAAGCAAGCATTGAGTGGTGTCAAGCTCGGCTTTGGTGTGGGTGGCAGCCTCGATGTACTCTCTGGGAAGGTAAAGCCTACACCAGGTTTTTGGAAAACGCTCCAGTTGGAGTGGCTGCATCGTTTGTTGACGGCAAAAGTAGCGAAGGGGCAACCATCCCGCTGGCGTAGACAAGCCATTCTTCCGAAATTTGTGTACCATGCGATCTTGAAAAAGTCATAAGGTGGAGTTAAAACCTCAAGGGAGAGAAGTCCTTATGGGCCAGTGTTTGCCATCGTTGCCTTGATGCATTGTTAAATTCAACTGTCCCTCGCTGTCTCCCATTCGTTCTTAACTGCGATTAGGGTTGCCGGATCGCGCGTCGTAATCGAGGCGACACCCATCTCTGCCATTTTGCGCATGTCGGAGGCTTTTTCCAATGTCCAGACGTATACGTCAAGGCCGTGCGCAGCGGCTTCCTCCAGAAACACCGGCTGCACCAAGTGATAAGGGGCATTCAGACCGAAACATTTTGTCTCGAGCGCATGTTCACACGCCATGGCAACAGCCTCGTCGTAATTCATTCGTTTAAAGGAGGACGCATCCACGTTCAGCAGCTTGTGGATGACAAGGCCGAGGCGATTTTGTAGCCGTAGTGCTTCTGCGGCGGTCTCATAGCCGCAGCCGCTGAGAAAAGCATGCTCTTGCATACCGAGCTTCACGATTAAGTCGAACACCGGCTTCAGTGATGCATCCGTTTTAATGTCCAAGTTCATTTTTGCTCTGGCATTCTTTACCACCCGCATAAGAGCCTCCGCCCGAGGAAAGGGCTCTAGGGGAGAGTCAGCCAAGGAAGGATCAGCTTGTAAGATCGCCTCGTCTAGCTCTCTCGTTGACATAGTGGCGATGTTGATGTTCTGTCCGTCCGCCAGTCTTACCTCGTTGTCATGCGCCAGCACGGCGACACCGTCGCACGTTGCTCGGATATCGTCCTCGTACACGTCAGCGCCTAATGACATCGCTGCTTGGACAGATTCAAGCGAATGCTCAGGATAACCCATGCACCCCGTATGGGCCGTAATCAGCGGAAATTTGGCAAGTCGTGACATGGTCATGGTTCGACCTCCTTAAAATGATGACGAAGACTACTCACCTTAAATAGTAACGCATATAACGCAAACTTTTCACTCATTTTTCATCCTCTGAAGCCAAAATAATAAAAAAGGGGTACTTACATGATTGCATACATTTCACAAATTGGTACTACATATGAGGCACGCTACGAACGTCAAATTCCACACGCTGTTGAAGAGGTTTGGGCCATGCTGACAGAAAACGAAAAACTTTCGCAGTGGTTTCCAGAGCTTTCAGTAACTGACTTGCGCAAAGGCGGTACAATCCAATTCGATATGGGTGATGGCTCTACGGAAGACTTTACAATTCTCGCGTATGAGCCGTTAACGATTTTGGCTTTTACCTGGGATCATGACGCGGTACGTTTTGATCTTGAAGAAGATGGGTCCGAAACAAGGCTTGTTTTTACTGAAACGATTCACGCGTTTACTGATCACACGCCAAGGGACCTCGCAGGCTGGCATGTCTGCTTAGAGGTCATTGAAGCGTTGTTAAATGGGACAAAACTCGATTCGAGGAAAGACAGATGGAACGAGCTGTTTCCGCTGTATGAGACAGAAGTAGCGAAGTTTCGTGAATAACAACGTTAGAGGTACATGGATACGTGTTATGTCACCCATGACAAAGGAGGCGGGCCATTCATGATTCTCAACACACTGACAAAAAAACAAAAAGATATGAGATCATCACCTCCTAGTACACTAGCTTTTTTAGGGGACAGCGTCACACACGGCGTGTTTGAAGTGGACGTTCTTAAGCCAAATGAACCGACACTTGTAGTGGATGCAGAGCACGTCTATCACCAAGTAGTGAGGCGCAAGCTGCAGGCGGTATTTCCAACCGTTCCGATCCATATCATCAATGCGGGGGTCAGTGGCGATAATGCACCTGGTGGTCTCCGTCGCTTGGACCGTGATGTTTTGTCCTTTGCCCCAACTGTCACAGTTGTTTGCTTTGGGTTGAATGATGTAACACAAGGGGAAAAAGGTCTCGCAGCATATACAGACAGTTTGCAGGACATATTTAAAAAGCTTCATAAAGCAGAATCCATTCCGATATTTATGACGCCGAATATGACCAATACGTATGTTCCTTCGACCATTTCGGAGCCTTTTTTGCTGGAAATCGCCAAAACATGCGCGTTGTATCAGACGAATGGAGTGATGGATGCGTATATGCAACGAGCAAGGGACATTTGTGCGCGTGAAGGTGTTGAAGTGATTGACGTCTACGCGAAATGGAAGCAGCTTCATAACTGCGGTGTGGATGTCGTACCGTTGCTAGCAAATCATATCAATCATCCTACAAGAGCCATGCACGGCTTGTTTGCAGATGCTATAGTGGAAAAACTCTTGTTTTCGGCGCTTTGATTCGTCGAAGTGTGACGTATGTGCTCAATATTGCCCGGGAAATGAGGGGGAATGACGACTGAGCGTCATTTATCTTTAGAACGACCAAAAACCAGTGCCTCCTTATTGAATAGGAGAACGCTGGTTTTTTTGAGTTCGCATAATCACCGCCAGCGTAAAATCAACTTAATGCGAAAAAGAAATGGCAATCTTTTTCCCTTCTAAATGGCGGTTGTCAGAGATGCTGGCTTAACTTTCATTCCTTTTATCTCCATAATTAGTCATAGATCAAGGAGGGACCTTATGAATACAGTTGCGACTAATATTAAGTCAAAAAGAAAAGAAAGGGAAATGACGCAACAGGAGTTAGCGGATGCTTTAAATGTCTCCAGAACGACAGTGTCAAATTGGGAAACGGGAAGGAATTACCCGGATTTAGAAACGGTGATTGCGATTAGTGATGTCCTTGAAATCTCTCTTGATATTTTACTGAAGGAGGAAAAGCCGATGGTTAAAGAATTCATTAGTGAAATTCGCGTTAGTTCTAAAAGAAAATTGGCGTTGAAAATATTAATTCCCTTGTTAGTTTTTACGCTCCTATACACTGGGTACATGGTTGTAATGAATGTAGGTGTAGTTAAAGATGTTTTCTTTCCTCATGAAACCGGAATTTCTAATGGAGAATATGCTGTAGATGAGTGGAGACCTTTATTTTTCCGTGGAGAGGACCACTTGATAATGAACGGCTTTTTTTGGGACATGAAGCTTACTAGTGGTGGTTATATAAATGCGGGGGATATTTGGATCAGAGTAAAGGATACCAGTGGCAATTTGGTCGTTGAAGAAACACTTATTCCAAGGAATTCGACAATTGAATTAAACGCGTTAGAAACAGAAAAGAAGTATTTTTTTGAAGTGAAGTCGTACGATGACTACGTAGCTGTTAGTATCAATTGAATTATTCAGTGCTATTTAAAAGACTTCGGCAAAGCC
This sequence comes from Aureibacillus halotolerans, assembly GCF_004363045.1. Classification (NCBI taxonomy): domain Bacteria; kingdom Bacillati; phylum Bacillota; class Bacilli; order Caryophanales; family Bacillaceae; genus Aureibacillus; species Aureibacillus halotolerans. Next base: position 197,437 of record NZ_SNYJ01000004.1, on the reverse strand, counting down.
AAAGGCACTCTTTCACCATAAATTGATGCTCCAATTCTTTTAATACTAAATGAGAAACGTACATACAAACACTTCATACCTTTCATCAAATGATTCAAAAGGCATCTTCCACACTAAGGAGGCCTCAACCGCGAGACCTTCGCAAATGGAACGTGAAAATGTCATTGCGCACGTAGTCGAGCGAATAAAAGAGCGGTGTGTTGAAGGCGTTGTCATGCACTTGTTGCAAAAGCATGATGGGCAGTGATGGTGACGCAAAGAGTCGAGAAAGAAATGGGTCCTGGGCATTTGGTACGGTAATTTCTGTATCGGCAAATACAATCGATGTTTGGAGATGACGTTCAATAAAGCCAAGTAAGGAGCCAGTAAATGCGTCAAACAAATGGGGGTCCTTGATGAGCTCTAGAGGAAAATAGTTGACAGAAAACACGACAGGTTCCCTGTTTCCAGTGCGTAAGCGGTGAAGAACGACAACAGAGTCCTTTTCCTGAAGCTCTATGGCATCAGCAACTGACGCATTGCAAAGTTGGTGGGATCCGGCTATTAATTTCTTTTATAACAATACTGTCTTGTATATCATCAAACAATCACAAAAAAGGCACCCCCAACGGCAAGGTTACCAATAAAATAATAGGAGCCTACTTCGAGGCTCCCGTCGTTGATCATTATAATACTTTGGGCATCGACCAAAGTGCCGTTGTATCAAGCATTCTCGCCTGATCACTTTATTTTTATGCGTGACCAGTCACAAAGATGAAGAATTTTTTTCTAATAAAAGTAAAAGGAGCCTGCATCGAGGCTCCCGTCGTTGAACGTCTAGTAGTGCCAATAATTCATAAAAATGAACCATGGCTTATCTTGAGTACGTCGCTCAAGATGTAGTTGTATATGAAAACTATACCAATTTGAGGCTGTGTTGTCAATAAGAGATTACGAGATTCTAATAATGGTTTTTAATAGTTTCGATCATTTCAATTATTGTTTGCTTGTCTGAAGTTTCCGCTAAACCTAATGCTACACAAATATCCTTCAGATCATCTACTGCTTTATTCCTTTCTTCTTTTACTTTCTCCAAGTGTTTTTCAGTTTTATTAAGTTTAGTAGCTTGCTTATTAACTATTTCCGCTACTCCAAGAGAATGAAAAAGCGCTTTATCAACGCCGGGCATTTCCGTTTTCTGATCCAATTCGGATAAATAATCGCCTAGACGTGCTTTACTAATTGTAACAATATTACCAAGCAGCACATGCCCTTCAACATGAGAATCTTCTGGACGATTTAATGGAAAAACAGATGAATTGGTATCGGCAGAATTAGTGATTGGAGCAACTATCGTATTTGGAGAAGTTCTATTTGCTGGGTTGTTTTGTAATACAACCGCAGGTCTGTTTTGGCATTGTTCGCTGCCTACATTTTCTCCGAATTGACACCAATAAACTTGTCCTCTGCGAACTTTCCGTGTTTTAGCTGAATCAACCTTACCTATCAGCCTAAACTTTTCACCTAACCACTTCGACAATCTGATTGATGTACTTACAGGCATCATCTGTGCGGGTTTTGAATTTTGAGAACCTTGATTTCCTTGTTTTTGTGCCAATTAAACCCCATCCCTGTTTAAATAATGATACCCTTTATTTTACCATAAAACCCTAAAAGAGGAGTCTTTTTTGACAGTTAACAGATGCCGTGTTACGACTATTTACTTCGTTCAAGCAATAGATATGAGAGAGGTGGAGAGGGTTTAATTCATTGGATAAAAGATAAATTTCATCCCTATCCATAAGAAGGCCTCAGCCACGAGACCTTCGCAAATGAAATGTAAATATGTCATTGCTCACATAGTCGAGCGAAAAAAAAGAGGGGTGTGTTAAAGGCATTGTAATGCACTTGTTGCAAAAGCATGATGGGCCGTGATGGTGACGCACCGAGTCGAGAAAGAAATGGATCCTGGGCATTGGGTACGGTAATTTCTGTATCGGCAAACACAATCGATGTTTGGAGCTGGCGTTCAATAAAGCCAAGTAAGGAGCCAGTAAATGCGTCAAACAAATGGGGGTCCTTGATGAGCTCTAGAGGGAAATAGTTGACAGAAAACACGACAGGTTCCCTGCTTCCGGTGCGTAAGCGGCGGTGAAGAACGACAACAGGGTCCTCTTCTTGAAGCTGCAGGGCTTTGGCGACCGACGAATTGCATAGCTGATGGGCAATCTCGTGCTACGTTTCCCCTTCCTCTAATCCTGCCGCCAGAATCATTTCACCAATACAAGATAGCTGGTCCAAGCGACTTGGAATGACAGGAAGGGGCTCCGTCACAAACGTACCAACTCCGCGTTTTACATACAAGCGACCGTCCGCTACAAGCTGTTTTAAAGGCCTCGAGGAGCGTTTCACGGCTAACAGAGAAGCTCTCGGCCATCTGGGGCTCAGACGGAAGACGCTGCCCAGAAGTATATGAATCTGATTGAATCATATCAATAATTTGCTCTTTGACCACGTTCGTTTTTAGCATACCTACGTTCCCCTTGTTTCATGAATTAAGTGCATTGTACCACGACTGCGAAACAGACCGATGACGGAGTAGTGAGACAAAGGGTTAAACTTGCTTAATGAGGTCGTGGAACCGGTTCTTTTCTTCGAGAAATGGATAGTGATTGCTATGCTCAAAACGGTAGAACTGAGAATTTGCAACGAAGTCATGCATTTCTTCTGAAAAAGCTATCGGGCATTGAACGTCATGAACGCCACAGAAAATGATCGTTTTTGTCATCACTCGGTAAAGCTGTCTCGTCACATCAAACGTCATCATTTCACGTGCGAAAAAATCTAGGCGGGCGGCACATATAGATTTCGTGATGAGGGGAGAAAAACAGGTATCATACTGTTCCGGATGATAGAGAGAAAGCTTTGTTCGCTCCCTCGTTATAGTCTTCCTCTCCTCCTGCGGAAGCTCAGGACACTTCAATTTCTCCAAGTAGTGCTGCATGATAGAAAACTTCGCATGGTCTTGATGGTAAATGCACTCCGGCGCATCCATATACGCGCGGGCTGCTGCACCAACAATGAGAAGGGCATCAAGTGATTCGGAAAAATGAATACCATAGAGGATGCCAATCATTCCGCCGGTTGAATGACCGGCGAAAGTCCATGCGGAATACCCTATCGCCTCACGAATGCTTTCAAGATCATAAACCGCTTCAATCATGCTGAATTGATAGGCATGCTCTGCAGAAGCAGAAGCGCCGGCCTCTCTCAAGTTCACCAAGTATACCTTGTGTGTATCTATAAACCCCTCAGCGAAAAAATCACCTGTTTCATTAAACTCAGAATAATGATGAGTCACACAAACCGGTTGGCCAGCGCCTTTCACAAACACCTCGAACGTGCCTCGATTTGTTTCAACCAGTTCTCGTTTCCAGCTCATCTTTCTCCTCCTTACACTTAGGGAAAAACAACGGTCTCCGCTTTTGTGTATTGTTTCAAGCGTTCCATTGCCATGTGCAGTTTCTCGAGAAAGACCGTTTCAGACGGAATTGTCTTTTCGAAGGCGTTTACGATCAGACGACAGTTCTGCTTCTCGTGTTTGATATCAGCCTGTCCAAGAATATCTCCGTTATCAATGAGGACAAAGCTATAAGGACCAAGCTTACGTTTTTCCGCAGGTTTGTAAATCTCCCAAATGTAATCAAAATCATAGAGCTGCTTGAGCAAGGTTCGATCCCAAATGGTGTTGTCCAAGGGAGACAACAGCATAGGTTCTGTGGTAGCAACAGCATCGTCAGACTGAGTTGCAAAACGAGCAAAATCCTCAGAGATAAAATAATCCTCTTTGCCAATCGTGATGAGCTGTAAGGGTTCTTCCGTGATCAAGCTGTCTTTAATGCGCCTTTTCTCCAATTGTTTTCTCCGTTGAAAGCCAATGAATTCATAGTTTGCACGGCAAAGACCAAGACTTTCCACATGTTTTCTACCTAATGCCTCTGCATGTGGTGCTTCTAAGCTCTTAGGTAGGTTAGCAACGAGCTCCTCAGGCAAGGCATCTTCGATCAGCCGGTACCACTTTTTGTTTCCTTCGCGTCGGGTCACGACAATCATTCCGCTCCGCCACATGAGTTCAAGGAGCTGCGTTTTTACACGCCTCGGCCCCCATACGTCAACGTTTGTCGTTTGCTCATGAACAATATCGTTTGTACAAACGTCCGTGTCACAGTGGTGGAAGTGGTCCAGAACAACATCCATCGCCTCTTTGTACTCCACCAAACTGGGGGCAAGCTTCTCTTTCCGTGTCATCATGTATGGCCAGTAGAGCGGTAGATCCTCTACATGAATAAAACAGCGCTCCTTCGCGTATGTCTCGACAATTTTGCCTTTTTGAATGGCTTCGGTTAACTGATTCGCCGAATAATTCGCAAGCCGATTGTTCAACACAAGGTGGTGATTGGGCGCAACGATGTTGACCGGGTCAATTTGAACAGCCCCCATTTGTTGAATGGTCTTTTCTATTTGCTGAAACGGTCTTAGGTTGTATTGAAAAAAACGTCGTTTGATTTGTTCTACATCTAGTGCCAAGATAGCTCGACCCCCACCAAATGGTTTTTTACTAGTATACGTTGCTAGTCTTGAGGACTCAAATAGTAATGGGAGAAGAGGGGATGTAATGGGCGGAGAGTGAAGGGCTCGAAATGGTTATCTAATAGCGGTAAGTAGACATTTCTGTGTATGTCCCAGGCGAGCGTCGACCAATACCTCGGTATGATGAAAGAAGAGAGCGGTTGGGCCGACTTTGACAAGGCTGACGTCTTTGATGAAGGCGTCATCATCGTGCGGACTCTCTCTTACGTGGCACAGCTTATTTTGGGTGACTGGCTTTTTGAATATGAGCCAGGTCAAGAAATCGAATCTTACTAATTTAAAATTGAAAACGCATAAGCCCTTCCATCAAGGAAATGAGCTTGTGCGTTTTTCGTCCAAAGCTTTTCTTAAGGCAATTTTACGATGCAAGCATGTAAACGCTGGAGAGGTCCTTCAGCGTGCAGTTTTCCTTCTTGAATTAACTCATGGAGCCGAAGTTGCATGTAGGGAAAATAGTCATCGAAGTAAATGTAATCTAAGTCCATGATGGTATGAACGAGCAGGGAATGAGCGGAAACAGCGTTGGAATAAGGGCTCTGCTGAAGGCTTTGCATGTTTAGCATTATCATCGTATTAAAATCATCGAATGAAGCTGGTAATGGTTGTCCTTTACTCACCATGTGCACATAAGCGCCTTCTTTTTGCAGGTTGTGCCATTCATTTAAAAGCTGATTCACCTCACCTTTCGTCAGAAAAGGACTCGTCGAGTGATCGTCAAAAAGAACTCGAAGTTCCTTAGGAGGAATTCCGCCGGTCATATAAATACATTGAGTGTCTGGTTGATTGTGTTTCGAGGCGTAAGCTCTGGTGAAATTAATCACGCGAATAGGGTGATTCTGTTTTTGTACTATATGCACGGCCCAGCGTAGACCGATTTGTTCTCTAGCATTTTCCGAAGTCCAGATGGTGATTGGCTCACCGTCTGGAAGAGTCTGAAGTGCTAGGAGTCCACGGATAAGTGAATTTGGATCAAAGGACATGTCCAAGGAGCTGAAGTGGTGCCGGAACCAATCGTACCTATTCACAACACCTTCTTGCGTATCAAGCCGATCGAGCGGGCCAACCGAAAAATTCTCATCTATCGCCAGCATGTTTATCGGAGGATTTTCAAAGACAGATGAGGAGACGTAGCCTTCATTTATAAATAGCAAGTGATGCATTTGTGACCCCCTGTTCCTTTGCTTTCTGTACCTATTGATAGTGGAAGAATAATTTGATTAATTTTTTAAAGCGAAATTAAAAATGATGGCGCTACTTTGACGCCTGTTTTAGCGGGAGTAGGGTGAAAGTAGCCATCTGTTCGTCATCACCTGTCGCCGTCACTTTCACATTAGGACCGAGTGCATCCAGCACACCACTTATGGTCCAATGTCCGGTGGAGGTGAGTATCATATCTCCTTTATCCGTATTTCTAGAATGCAGGAGCGATTCTTCATTCCATTTTATCGGTATACCTGTAGAGAAGAGAATGGCATCGTCTAAGGAAACTTCAGGTATTGATGATGCTTCAGTGGGCACGGACGAATATTGAATCGACCAATGTAGATTAATATCGACAGGCTTTTCTAACGGCTCGTAGCTGTATTCTTGCTCAAGTGAATGAATTGAAGGGATTTCGGAGATTTTCGTTGTTTCTGTTTCCCAAATCTGAACAGGCTGTTGATTTCGCAACTGTTTCATTGCGTTCAAATCTTCCTCTAACTCAGTAAGGTTGGTAAAAGGTTGACTCTCCCTGTGCGGCACCTCTCCAGGAAGTTCCTCTATCGTAAAATCGATATCAAATTCCACTTCAAGCAAAGCGAGCGCCTCTTCAGCATCTGGTTTGGACGTCTCTTGCGCCTGGCAGCCAAAAAGCAAAAGCGTGAATGGAGCGATACGTAGCCATGATGATACGGTTGACTTCATTTGCTTCACCTCCACGTCCAGACTATAGAAGAATGGTTAATTTGTCAAAATATCTCAGTTAGTGTTCTGCTTATTTAAAAAAGGTTTGACGGCTTTTTCTTGACGAAAACACATGTCTGTTTTATAATTCGTAATCATTACGATTTATATTAATGTAGTACAGATTGAGTTATTGGAGGAAACCGGATGAACGACTTTCTTCTACGAATGTATACAGATCAGATTGTTGCAGCCTTGCCTGACGAGAAAAGATTGCCTTATATGGCGGCAATTGAACTTGAGAATCGGGTTGCTGAAATGAACGCTACGTCTGACGAGTTTATCAATGATTTAGAAGCGAACATGCCTCACCAACAATTGGCTAGTCAATTCCAAATGACGCTGCCAGCTTTTCTTCAGTTTGTGAATGACATTGAGCATGATGTGTCCCAGCTGCTTGAAACGAGAATTAATCAAATGAGATGGATGGATTACACAGATGTTGTTCACCGCAACACAGGAGCATCGCCGTGCTTGTATTTTTTATTTGTTCCGTAATAGTCATTCCACCGTTCAGTTTGCTATTTTAGAACTGGACGTTTTCTGTTAGTTTTATTTTATTGAAAAAGCACTCAGCTAAGTGGCAACGTTATTCCTAGCATTTGTATACGTAGCTTCCATTTTCAAATTGACTCAGAGTTGAGTTTTCAGACGCGCCCGAATATGCGTTTCTAGTCTTGAGGACTCAAACTTTAACGTGAGAATAGGAAGTATTCAGTGGGTGAAGAGTGCAGTGGTCGAAATGATTATCTTAAAGCGCTAAGTAGATGATTTTGTGTAGGAAACGCACAAGCTTTCTCCTCATAGGAAGTGGTTTGTGCGTTTTTAGGTGAGTTCTAATCATTTTTTATAAAGATTATGGAGTTGCTACTTATTTTTGAGGATTTTTAATAATATTGAACTCCGCTAAAGAATTTTCTTCAGGGTTAACAGCTTCCATATAAGAAAACATTAAATACCCGTCGGAGTTGAGTATTTTTGAGGTTGTACTTCGAGATTTTGTAACCTCTTGAACCTGGCCCGTGGATAAATCTAATGCCATGATTTTTTCCATTGCAAACCGATAATAAAGCGTATTATTCATGATGTAAGGTGTATCCAGGGTCATTAGTGGATCGTCTCCAGGAATTTCATAGATGACTTCACCAGTAGAGCGATCTATGACTATTATCTTTCCCATTTTGCATAAGACGACCCAATCCTCGTTTGCGGTAAAGTCAATAAGATCTATCACATTTTCTTTAATGGTTATAGGAGAGGACTTATCATAAGGGTAGAAAACGAGGTTAAAGGATTTGGTGTGCCCCTCGTTATTTTTTTTGAATACGGATTGATCGATTAGCATACCGTTGTTTACGGGTCGCTGAATATTAAAGAAGGTACCCTCTCTATTATTTTTATCTTTCTCTTTCAACTGCACTGACGCAATCTCTGTTTGCTCAACCGAAGATGGGTCGAACATAAAGGCAGTACTAGTTACTATGTGATTTTCAATAGTATTTTCAATCCAGGTAAGCTTACTTTGATTTACTCTTAAAACAGGAGGGGAGATACCGTCTTCTGAAATTCCTTTTCGAAATATTTGTACAGAATGATCGGATAAATTCATCGATTTAATCATCCAAGAGTTTGTTCCGTTACTTGTTCGAGGCCTTTCTATCCAATATAACGAATTCTTAATGCCGACGAGTTGTTCAAGATACGTATTATGCTCGGAATAATAGACTTTATTCATTTCTTTTGTATCTCGTGATATAGCCACAATGTTACCCATTGCATCTTCACTCGAGTCGATTGAAAAAACTATTACCTCATCGTTTACAAATTCCGGTACACCAAAAGAATGTTCCAATAATGGATGTTCAATTTTAAAAGTGTCTAGTGGAATATGCATTTTTTTTGTAGGTTGCGTGATTGCATTCTTAGGTTGATTTGCGAGAGAACTATGTGAATGGTCAATTGAATCAGCAGGAACATCATTCTGATTAATCGTCGATGATCCATTCGTATGTGAGTTGTTTGTGTTAGTTGAATAGACAAATGCAACTGACAAAATAATGATAAATAATGTACTAAAGCAAATTACTTTTATAATATTTCTCATCACGATCTCCTTTGAAACGAATAAAAGGGGGATGATAAGACACATCCCCTTTTTTATCTTTAATAAATTACCGCACCTCTGAAATGGTCTTGGTTAGCTTCAAAGATACTATCCATGTCATACCATCTATTTCCTATTGTTCTTCCTCTATTACCTTGATCAAATGGATCAGTTAAGCGAATTCGTGGATCATCTCTTAAATCACCTTGTGCATCATAACCAGAGGTATTTAATATATGACCTGCTACAGTAGATTCGTAATTAGGCAGTGTTCTAGGTGATATTTTCAAATCAAGAACAGCTGGGATACCTCTATCAACAGACTTGATCATAAAGATCTGCCAAGCTAAATAATCATCTTCTTCATACTCGTAATACCTATAGGTTCTTTCATTTTGGTTATCATTAAGAATGTTATCGACTATACTAAAAACTGTACCGTCTCTTGTTGTTCCAAGTTCATCTGCGTAATCTGACTGTGAGTCGGAAGAACCATTAAGGTAATGTAAAACTTGCTTTACTGTAGCAGGTCCACACCAGTAACTTGTTTCTTGCTCAAACCCTCTTACAGATAGTATTTCCTTCTCGCCTAAATCCATAGCTTTAAGAATTCCCTCAGTATCTTCCGACGGTAAATCATCAATAACACCATTCAAGAACTTTGATTGTTCCTTACTTGCTTCAATTTGCTCAGGGGTCGGCACGTCTTCTATAGGTCTTGGATCGTCCCCGGTACCAGCGGCAAATGCTGTAGACTGTGGTAACGCAAAAGAAGCTGAGATCGTTAGAACAGCAACAATCTTTAAATAATTTGTTTTAATCAATATTCCCATCCTCCTAATTTTAATATCCTCTTACCTATTCTTATATAATTTTCTATTAGCTGTCCTCCTTCTCTAAAGACGTGTATATATTTATGTATTTCATGATAGTTTTGTAGTTTTGTTCTGAAGTAATATTCAGAACATTTTCTAATTCAAAATTAATAGTACTTTATGCAATAGGGAATGTAAATAGTTATTTTCCAGTGGTAATTTGTTTGTGATTTTCTTTCTTGCATTTAAATCAAGAATTATTTTCGCCTCGCTGACCATACTACGTATAGTTCAACATCATCCGAGGAGGCTTTACAACATGAAGGGACGTTTAGAAGACAAAGTCGTCGTCATTACAGGAGGCGGTTCTGGTCTTGGTCGTGCTGTAGCGATTGTAGTTGCAGAGGAAGGCGCAAAGCTTTCATTGGTGGACATCAACATGGAGGCTCTTGAGGAAACGAAAAAGCTTGTTCTGGAACAGGTGGAGACAGACATTCTTTTATTAGAAGGTGACGTCGCTGATGAGGACCAAGTGAAGAAATATGTGGATGACTCGATGAGCCACTTTGGGCGTATTGACGGCTTTTACAACAACGCAGGCATTGAAGGCAAGCAGGCCCTTACAGAAGACTATGACAGTGCCATGTTTGATAAAGTCATTGCTATTAACCTGAAAGGGGTTTTCTACGGCTTGAAGCATGTGTTGCCTGTGATGAAAAAGCAGGGAGGCGGCTATATCGTCAATACGTCCTCTGTTGGTGGCATTCGTGCCGTCATGAACCAAATTGCCTATGGCGCCAGCAAACACGCCGTCGCAGGGATGACGAAGGATGCTGCGATTGAATATGCGGAGCATGGAATCAGTGTCAACGCCATTGCCCCAGGTGCCATTCTCACAGAAATGGTCATCGGTTCATTCAAGCAAATTGACCCGGACAACTGGGAAGCCGCAGCAAAGGATTTCGTACAGGACAATCCTGCCAAACGACTTGGAAAACCAGAAGAGGTCGGACACCTCGTAGCCTACCTGCTCTCTGGGGAATCACCGTTTATCAACGGCGCAATTATTCCAATTGATGGTGCACAATCAGCTAAATACTAAAGGTATATGACAGAAAGCCCCTGTTGTAAACAGCGTCGAGAAAGTGATGCTGTTCTACTGGGGGCTTTTATGTGAAGTCGTTTCGAATCCATTACTGAACTGCACCTTTAATTCGTTTGATTCATAATAAGAAAGATCAACAAAACATCTCCTAAAGTAGATTTTCTCACCTTTTTCATAGGCCCTGCTTCAGGAGCTTATTCAAGCGTGCCTATCATTCCGTCAGAACATCTGCTAAAAGGGCTTTGATTGCTTGTTGCGTTTGTTGGACGGTATTTTGTGGAACGGAATCGGCGCTTGAGATGCATGCAAAGTAGACCGTCTCTAATGAACGCAAAGCATGGGACAAGCCTTTTTTATCAAAGGACGTTTCATAAGTGTTCTTCAAAGCCTTTACGAGCGGATCGTTAATGGTATTTATGACCTTATTGTTGTCGTGTTGAATGCCATGGGACAAACAGATGATGTCAATCACATGCTGGCGTAGCACGTCCATGTCGTGACGAGCTTTGATCACATCTTTTCGTTGAATTGATACCGCCGCATTACGGAAAAACTGCCAACACATACTGAGTGCCTCATCGATAAACGTTGTCATTGATGGAGAGAGTTTCTGAGGTGCTGTAGCAGTCAAGCGAGCTGACAGGATATCGTCTCGATCAAAGAGGATGCGCCAATGTGGCTTGGTTGCACGAAGTTTTTTTAAGGACCATAACCCGAGGTCCACACCAAGATGGTTTCCGAATAAATAACAGGTGACCCAAATGTCCTCTTCGTGGGTGTACGTTTTTTGAAATTGTATGTGCTGGGTTTGTTTGAAATAGCGATTTACTATGGGCTGAACTTTAGACACATCGTCGGGCTCTTTCACGACTGTCAAAAGGTCTATATCTGAATAGCTGTCTCGAAATCCTCTTGCTCCAGATCCTACAAGAGCGATTCCCAGAACAGCATCAATCTCTTTTGCAAACGCCACATAGGCGGAAAGGGTATGAGCTCTCTCGCTTTCGGTAAACATAGGACCTCCTACGAATCATTTTTTAGAAAAATAGGTTTCAACATCATCAGGGATGAGTAAATCCGTATCGATGGGTGTGTACCCTAGCTGCCGAATCATGCTTACAATCTGTCCTTTATGATGGAACTCATGCGTGGTGGTATGAGTATAAAGCCATAACACAGAGAGCGATTCCTCCTCTTTCTGCCAGGGCACTTTGCCACAAATGTGTGTCTCGTTTTGACCATCAAATTCCTCGAGAAATCTCGCCACCAGCGAATCGATGGTTGAAAACACTCGTCTCATATCATTAACGTTCTCCACATCTTCAGGGGTAACGATAGTCATCGCTTCTTTTAGGCCAAATACAGCAAGCCAATTCTGATAGCATTCAGCGACGTGAACGTGCAAGTCACGTATCGATGCCCAGCCGAAGCCGTTGAGTTCTTGTCGATACTCTTCGTCCTGTACCAACTCGCAGCAACGGAACGTATTCTCTCTCGTCATTCGAATCCACGCATATTGGTCTTTAAACAGCTTCACGGACATCCTCTCCAATCGCTTTCCTCCTTAAAACGTACCATATTGTCACTGCATTGTCCTACTCCCTTTGAGAAGGGCGTGATGAGGCGCGCTTCTTTCCATAAAACCCCTTGACGTCCTAATGAGAGGGTGCTATGATAACGTCGGTAATAAATCGTAATAATTACGATTTGTGACGGCGATATATATGCATTTGAATAACAACATAACTGAGAGAAGAGGCCATTATAATGACATTGATTTTCAGTCCACTAAGCCGTGCTATTGGGGGGATTTTACTATCTGTCTCCCTCATTGGATGTGCAAATCAAACGACGACGAGTGAGGAGACGGCAAGCTCAGGCTTTCCTATGATGATTGAAAACTGTGGGCGTCAGGTGACCATTGAGGCGCCGCCTGAACGTTTGTACGTCATTGGTGGCGAGGCGGGTACACTGATTCACTCCGCTGGCGGTTCCGATAAAATCAATACGTTTTCACCGCTTGTCGGAGAGCCGTTAGGGGAAGCTGAGGAGGTCCTTGGTGAAAAGAAGCAACTGCCTATACATACAGCATCAGAAATGTCACGAGAGGTGATCATCGGCGAGTCCCCGGATTTGGTCGTTGCGTTTGGTCTGAGTGGCTTTGAACCAGAGGACTTAGAGGCTGCTGGAATTCCAACCTATGTCATCAACGGGTACTGTGGCGGTTTTGGTGCGGGGCAATCGACCATTGAAAATCCGCTAGAAGGCATTTATGAGGATGTGGCAACGCTAGGCACCATTTTGGGTACGGAGGACATTGCCAATGCCGCGGTAGCCGACATGAAAGCCCGCGTTGAAAAGGTGAAACAGCGGGCGCAGCAGGCATCAACTGATGATACGAAAGTGGCTGCGCTCTTTGTTGCAGGCGGTGGTGGAGGAATTGGTGCCTATGGGAATCGAAGCATGATTCACCAGCAGATGGAGTACGTCGGTTTAACAAATGTGTTCGAGGAGACGAGTGAGCGTTATTTTGAGCCAAGCATAGAATCATTTATTGACGCGGCACCCGAGCGCATAATCGCATTGCATGAACCTGCTGACATTACCGAGGAAAGTGTCCAATCTGTTCTTACAGAACGGCCAGATATCGCTTCCGTTCCTGCTATTATGAACAATCAAATTGATGCGCTTAATTTCTTTTATTCAGGTCACGGGTCGCTCGCTATTGAAGGACTGGAAATGCTGTCTAACTTGGTGAATGAAAGCAGTGACACAGAAGATGGCAGCTCGCAGGAAGAATCATCGGTTGGAAAATAAACAGGATTCCGTTCAGACGCACAAAACTGTGGATGATCTTAACTACCGTCAGCGTGCCGTGCGGACAGCGTTGTGGATTCTCGGTCTTAGTTTACTTTTGCTTGGAAGCATTCCAATCACTGTTGGCATAGGTCCTGTCACTATAGACCCGGCGACGGTCGCGAGCATTATTGTTCATCATACGGTCGGTGGTGTGGATATGACGTGGAGTGATTCAGAGGACAGCATTGTCTGGCTCGTGCGCACACCACGTGTCCTTCTGGCAGCTATTGTTGGGGCGGCGCTTGCCATTTCGGGTGTGGCGTTGCAGGCCTTGGTACGCAACGTGCTTGCCGAGCCTTATTTGCTCGGGGTAAGTGCTGGGGCGTCTACCGGGGCAGCCTTAACGATCTTGTTTGGTGTCGGTTCCTCCATTGGATCAAGCGCGCTAACAGGGAGTGCTTTTTTAGGTGCATTGCTCGCTACAGCCATTGTGTTTGTTCTTGCTTTAAGCGGAGGCAAAATGACGTCGGTCCGCTTGCTGCTCGCTGGGGTGGCTGTAGGGTATGTGTTAAATGCCGTCACAAGCTTTTTGATTTTTGCGTCCGATACACCTGAAGGCGCACGCGCAGTGCTGTTTTGGTTGCTCGGATCGCTCACGCGCGCGAACTGGCCCTCTGTTTGGATGGCTTTTCCGATTGTGTTAATTACGTTTGTACTGCTGTTCTTATGGTCAAGACGGTTTGACGCTTTAATGCTTGGAGACGATACGGCGCATGCCTTAGGAAGTCCGCCCATTAGAGTTCGTGTGCAAGCGTTAATCGTCGTATCGCTATGTGTCGGAGCGGCTGTTGCGGTTTCGGGAGGGATCGGTTTTGTCGGTCTGATAGTGCCTCATGTGGCAAGGCTTTGTGTTGGTGGCGTGCATCGCAGACTCTTTCCTGTGGCCGGACTGCTCGGCGCATCCTTTCTCGTATGGGCGGATCTTGTCTCGCGGATGGTGTTCGCCCCGCGTGAACTGCCTTTAGGTATTATGACAGCGATCGCAGGAGCGCCGTTCTTATTTTTCTTGGTACGACGCATGCGTTCCGATGGATGAGGAAGAAGAAAGAAGGGACGGAAATGAAATACACATCTAAAAGGCTACACACTTACAGGAGACGGCACCAATGTTCGACATCTTAAAGGAACCTACTTTCCGTTTGGCATGGATCAGCTACACGCTGTCAGGGGCAGCAACGTCAATTACGCCAATCGCCCTTACGTTATTTTTACTTGATCAATACGGGGGGATTGAAGTGTTAGGCGTGGTGTTAGGTGCGAGAACACTTGGGTTTGTTCTAGGGGCAGTGCTCGGTGTTTCGATTATTGATGGGTACGCCCGCCGGACGGTGCTCGTGTTGTCGAGTGTCGTGCGAGGCGTAGCCGTCTTGTGTGCAATGCTAGTCTTTGACGTTTCGTTACCCCTCCTGTGCATCGCTATATTAGTGGCTGGATTGGGAGAGGGCATGTTTCGCGGAGCGTATCAGGCGCTTATTGGTGAGGTCGTCATTGAGCAGCAGCGCCAGCAGGCCAATGCTGTCTCCACCTTCAGCAACCGTGTACTGCTCGTTACAGGACCAGCTTTGGCGACTGTGCTTTATACCTTTATTGGTGGACCAACAACGCTACTGATCATCTCATTTTTCTGGCTAAGTTCAGCATGGTGTGCCTGGTTCCTCCCACGCGCATCACGCCCTTCAAGTGTCGGCGCTCGTGCAAATCTTTTTCTGGAGATAGGGGACGTATTACGTGAAGTCCTTAGGCATCGTTGGTTTATTGCTGGTCTTGCGGCGTTGTCTGTTTGGTTAACGTTTGGCTTTTCGTCTCAGCAGCTCAGTTTACCTTCCATTAGCAGAGGGGTGTTTGGAAGTGATGCGTTTATCGGCATCGCGTTAGGAAGCTATTCGTTAGGTGCGCTAGGCGCGGCACTTCTTATGGCAAAATGGACGCCTCGTGCCCCAGGCGTGTTAGCGTTTGTTGGGCTAAGCTTGTTTGCTGCTGTCCCAATGGCGCTCACGATCATGCCAGAATCGCCTATGTTTGGCGCTGTCCTTGTTTTGCTTGCCTATTTTCTAGGCGGTGCAGGCATTGAGGCCTTCAATATTCCTTGGTTTAGTGCCATCCAGCGAGAAGTCGCACCCGACAAGTTAGGCAGAGTGTTTTCCTTTGATTTCATGGTGTCTTATGGCATTGCTCCTTTAGGGTTGATTTTTCTCCCTTTCGCAATGACAGCCGTAGGACAAACACCAGTGCTGCTTTGGTGTGGGCTGCTCACAGGAGCGGCTGCCCTCGCCACGCTGCTCGTGCCAGGCACCTGTGGGCTGTCTGATCCAAGGTTAGATGATATGAAAAGGTAAACAATTCCCTATCGAAAGGAGTGATCCGTATGATACGAGCCACAAATGTTTCTTTCGCTTATGATGAAGCACAGGTGCTTTCTGGGGTCGACCTTCACGCCGCATCGGGAAAAATGGTCGGGCTGATTGGGCCGAATGGAAGTGGGAAATCGACGTTGCTGCGAACACTTTACGCAGCACTTCGGCCAAAAACGGGGAGAATTCAAATAGGGGAGGATGTTGTGTCTTCCCTGTCCCCACGAGAGCTTCCGAAGCGAGTGGCTGTCGTGGCGCAGGAGCCGTCATCAGAGGCCGTCATGTCTGTGGCAGATATGGTGTTGCTCGGTCGTTCGCCTCACCGGTCGTCGTTTCACTCGTATAGTGCTGAGGATTACGAGATTGCTGCCGATGCCTTGCGAAAAGTAGGCTTACGTCATATGGCCGATCGGCGTTTTCATACAATGTCAGGTGGCGAAAAGCAGCGAGCATTTATTGCCCGCGCGCTTGCCCAGCAAGCCGAGCAGCTCCTGCTGGATGAGCCGACCAACCATTTGGACATTCATTATCAGCATGACATTCTTCAGCTCGTTCGTTCCTTAAGGAAAACAACCGTAGTTGTCTTGCATGATTTAAATCTGGCAGCTCGATACTGTGATGAACTCGTTCTGCTCAACCATGGCAAGGTTGTTAGTTCTGGGCCAACTGCTGAAGTGCTCGTCCCAGAAGTGATCGAGCCAGTGTATCGTATGAAGGTCACCACATTGTATGATGAAGGTCGATTGCAGCTCGTGTTTCGTCCGCTGGATAGAGCGGTGTCGGTGGATAAGGCATTGGTATAAGGAAGAATACATGCACCCTCGTGACTTAAGGGATCTCTGTCCTTTGAGCCACGAGGGTTTTGTTGTGCTTTAATGATGAATTCAATGTGAAGAGATGTCTCGTAGGCTTTTCATTTCATATGTATGCTAAACGACCTTCATTGGCTCTCGCCACTTTCCCTCACATTAAAATACAATGGCACTGTCGTTGGCATCCATTGCAATGGAAGAGGCTGGGTCATGTTGAAAAGGTCGTTGAACAGTGAAAGAGAGGCATCATCTGAGGTGGGATAGGAATAAAACGCTTCAAGCGTCATGAGCACTTGGATGTATTGCAAGACCTCTTCCTGTGGAGCATCCTGACACATGAGCTTGAATAAACCTTGCAACGGTGGAGGAGATGGCTCGGTGCAGTGCGTACCATTTTGATAGGTTTCACTGCTCGCAAGAATGTCGATTAGCTTGTCCTTGGTTGTATGTATTCTGACCTGTTCCTCCGTCGGCATATCCTCTATTGGACGTGGGTCATCGCCCGTACCTGCGGCGAATATCTCCTGCGGAAACAGGCACAACGCTGTGAGAAAAAGCACATATTTTATGATTCTAATAGAAATCCCTCCTAGTATGGGGCGAATAGAATTTACTATCTTTTCCCTTAGAAATTATTGTAAGTCGAGCTGGTGGTATTGTCTATCTATTTTCGCAATTTAAAGGCTAGGCAAGCAGCAAGTAATTAGGTAGTCTTAATACAATCGTTTTCATAGGAGAAATGGGTTCATAACAGTATTAGATTTGAATGAATCAGAAATTAGAGGCTATGAGAGGATTGGTTGCAGCAGGACGTATAGGACGGAAAATGTGTATCAAGAACAAACAGGTCGTGGATGGACGAGTATCGCCATGCCATTACAAAGAGAGCGTTTTACTCGTACATTTGAAATTATATAGGGGCGCAAAGATGGAACAATATTTATATCACTATTATGAATATGAAAGGGGACCCTTTAAGACCCTTTCAAGTTTGAAAATCGATGAAGCACGAAGCATACACGAAAAGCTAAGGGAAGCCGGAGATGTGTTCGCCAGTCAAAGAGCAGATGATTATCTGGTTATTCGAAGAGAACTGGAAAGCAAGGCGAGGGATTTATTTATCCAGCAGGGCGGGGAGCCACAGTCTAAGTATCCGCATTACATGACGCTTGGAGCGTGTAGTTGGCTCAAAAGCTGGTACCGAGAAGGAAGCGAAATCAGGATTCGATGCGATGCGTTCGATCCGCTGCGCATAAGTTTTACATATGGGGATTTATTTCCGACGATGCGCTATCAAGACGGGAAGCCATATCGAGGAAAAGTATACACCAAGCCCGAAATATTCGAACTAATCAAGCGGTTCGGGTATCCGCAAGTATGGAACCGGGACGGAAAGTTAGGACCAGAGCGATATATTGAAGTGCAGATCTGGGATGAGGAAGCGATTGAGAAGTACAAGTAAAATTGGATGAGGAATGGAAATTTTCAGTTTGCTCAGTATGTAAGTATCTATCAAAATAAAGTAGATGCTTATGAATAGCTGCAGACTGCTCGACTTATATGCTTAGAATCCTTTTGTTATTTTTATAGCACGACTCCCAGTATGTTGTATTGTCTATCTATTTTCGCAATTTGAAGGCTAGGCAAAGACCAAATTCTTAGGTAGTCTGTATACAATACTTTAAATCGCTTTCACAGGAGAGATCATAGGATGAACATTACACAATCAAAAGATATCCACCTTCTGGCCCAATTAAACGAAGAAGTGCACTCGATGCATGCAGCGATGTATCCCGAGCGATTCAAGCCATATTCTTATGAGGCAGTATTTGAGGCATACAAAGCTAAGTTGGATGAGCCTTCCAACATATTTTTGCTCGCTGAAGATGAGGGGCAGGCAGTTGGATATGCTTGGGTGGAATTGAAAAATACGCAAGAAAATCCTTTCAAATATGAAACTTCTACACTGTATGTTCACCATTTTTGCATATCAAGTAAGCGGCGACAAAAAGGGTACGGGAAGGCGTTATTGCAAGCGGTGGAAGACCTTGCGCGTGAGCATGATATGACATCGGTGGAGTTAGACTACTGGCTATTAAACACAGCAGCAAAGGCATTTTACCAAAAACAGGGGTTCGTTGAGATGCGCAGCGTTTCGCATAAGCTCCTATAGCATTTGGTATCGTCATTTTCCTGCATACTAGTGCCTTTTCCACTACCTTAGTTCATGACCGAAATTGAACCAACAAAGTCTATCTCATTTCATTCGTTCTTTACAATAACCAAAAGCGGTCACTAGTGAGACTCCAGAAGTAAAGAAAACACGACGAGGTCTTTTCGAGTTGAAGATGCGCTAGGGTGCACGGGAATGACGACCGCTGCGTCAACAAACTTCGCTTTCTGTGGGGCACGGCTTCAGCTTCCTCGGAAAGCAGGCTTTCCGAGGGGATCTTCAGCTCGCGCTGATCCCACTAGAGTCTACGTATGTTGACTACGCTGATGTTTATTTCTGTGTACATTGTTTATTGTGGCTTGGTTTCGTATAGAAGGTAAAAAGCTGTGTGGCAACCAAATCAGGCAAGTACGGACAATGTTTCAAGGTAGATCACCTGGTGCCTTTTACATGAATGTCGTTTGGTAAAGGAATGAAGAGAAACCATAAAAGGTCGGTCTCATTTGATTCGTTCTTTATCATAAACCAAAAACGGCTACTAGTGAGACTCCTGCGACAAAGAAAATACGATGAAATCCTTTCGAGTCGATGTTGCACTTTTACCCTTTAGGGTGAACACGAATGTATAGCCGTTTGCCTAGAGAAAATGTTTTCCAGCAGTTAACTTGTGCGAAAACAAGAACCATAACTCATCCTGAATAAAATAAGATCTACGTTACCTGATGGGGCACTCTACACTACATGTTCGAATAATTTTTTTTCGCTAGAACGTCCCGCTATTTTGTGTGCTCTGATTAAAAAAGATTTCCCCAGCAGCGCGCTTACACTTCATAGACAAGGTGGAGATAGATATGAAAACGTATACAATAAAAGTAGCCAATCTTCATAAAGACATTTATCCTGCGTTGCCTCATCTCAAAGGCGTTCATCCAGATGGCCAGACCTTACAATTTACAAATTATTACCTTGAAATGAACGATGCCCCTTACTTCGGTATTAGCGGCGAGTTTCATTTTAGTCGGTATGCGAGTGAACGCTGGGATGACGAATTATTGAAAATGAAAATGGCGGGCATCAACACTGTACCGACCTATGTGTTTTGGAATCATCATGAAGAATGTCAGGGTGTATTTGACTGGGAAGGCGATCGTGACCTTCGTCGATTTATTACACTGTGTCAGAAGCACGATCTTTATGCCATCGTCCGCATTGGGCCTTTTGCTCATGGGGAAGGACGAAATGGAGGAATGCCGGATTGGCTCTTCGGGCGCCCGTTTGATTTGCGTTCCAACGATGAGGAATACCTTGCGTTTGCGCGCCGGTTTTACCAAGAGATCGCTAAGCAAATTGAAGGGCTTTATTTTAAAGATGGTGGGCCCATCATTGCCGCACAAATTGAAAATGAATATGAGCATTCAGCGGCTCCATGGGAGATCACGACGGGGACGAGCCAGGAGTGGGTCACAGGCGGCAGAGATGGGGATGCCCATATTAAAGTGCTGAGAAAAATGGCTGAAGAGGAAGGAATTATCACGCCGTTTTATACAGCAACAGGATGGGGTGGTGCTGCAGCTCCTACATCTGAGGTGCTTCCTTTATGGGGAGGCTACGCCTTTTGGCCATGGATTTTTTATGGCGATGTAAAGGAACACCCTGCTACGCCCGAATTCATTTTTCGCGATTACCATAACAAACAGGTTGTGCCTTTTTATAATTTTGAGCCTATGTATGACCCCGAGTCTGTGCCTTTTGCCTGTTGTGAGATGGGTGGGGGCATGACGGTCTTTTACAATTATCGTTTTGCGCTTCCGTATGAAAGTGTTGATGCGATGACCTTAATCAAGGTAGCTGGTGGATGCAATATGGTTGGCTACTATGTGTTTCATGGGGGCTCTAACCCGAAAGGCACGGAAACGCCTTTCCTTAATGAAGGAGCGACACCAAAAATCTCATACGATTACCAGGCGCCGATTGGGGAGTTTGGGCAGCTACGAGCCTCGTACCATCGCCTGAAACGGTTGCATCTATTTTTTAAAACCTTTCAGGACTCTTTTAATAGAACGAAAACCGTCCTTCCTGACACAAATCAGACGCTCGAGCCTGAGGATGCGGACACGCTACGCTATGCAGTGCGGGGCGATGGAAATAGTGGGTATGTGTTTATCAATACGTATCAGGACCACTTTGCGATGAAGGATCAAAGCGATGTGGCGATTGAGCTTGAGCTGGATCAGGAAACCCTTCGCTTGCCAAAGGAAGGCGGTTTTTCTCTCGCGAAAAACACCTCCTGCGTCTTGCCATACCAGCTTGATATGAGTGGTGCACAGCTGCGTTACGCCACCGCGCAGTTAATCACGAAGATGGCGCATGAGGGAACGGTCTATTATGTGTTTTTTGCTCCGAAAGGCATGACGCCGGAATATGCTTTTGAACGCAAAACGATGAAGAATTGGTCTAAGAGTGCAGCGCTTGAGGATGAGACGAGCATTGTTTTTAACGTAGAAGCTGGTGCGAGTCAGGCGCCATTGCATTTTGAGACTGCGGATGGTCAAAAGGTGGCACTTCTCACACTGACGGATGAGGAAAGCTTGCGGCTATGGGAGATTGAGGTTGATGCAAAGCAGCATTTACTGCTTTGTGAGGAAGCCGTACTGTCAGAGCAGGGGAGATTACGGATAGAAACGTCTGCCGATCAGATGAACCTCTCTGCCTTTCCAAATCTGTCGCTTGAGGCAGAGGAAGGATGCACAACGCAGGAACGCAATGGTGACGAGGGTGTATTCACTTCTTACGTCCTTGAAGGCAGCAAGCCACGACAGAGTAACGTCGACGTTACAAAAGTCGGAGGCGCAAAAGCGACGCTTGATTTTCAGCCTGACCAGTTTGACGGCGTAAAGGAACTGTTGCTGAAAGTGAACTATACAGGAGATATTGGCTACGCTTTTATTGATGGAGAGCTCATTCATGACAATTTTAACAATGGAACAACGTGGGAGATTGGTTTAAAGCGTTATGAAAAAGACCTCATCAACAAAGGCATGTACCTTTATGTATCGCCCCCGAAGGAGCAGCGCCATGTGAAGACGGATTCTCCAATGGCGGCAAGGAAGGAAGATGTGGACCCATCGCTTGCCTATATCTCTTCCATTGAAGTGGTTCCGGTGTACGAATGGACGTTATCCATCCAATCGAATGACAAAAGCTAACGGTAACCAACACAAAAAAAGTTATTCTTTTGTAAAGAGTTGTATAGTATCTAGCCATGCGGTCATATTGGCAGAGTGCCATTTGTTTTGGTGAACTGCAGCAAACATCTGTAACGAATGGTGAGTTGTGTCCCACGCTGTGGCGACCAGCTCGCCTTTTTTGATTTGCTCCTCAACGACAAAATTCGGCAGCATGGAGATACCTAATCCACAAAGAACACATTGCTTGATGGCTTCGACACTTGGGAGCTCGAGCTTTTGAAAGATACCTTGGCCATGTTGGTGAAGATACTCTTCGAAAATAGGGCGCCAGCTGCATGCTTTTTCCGTAAAAAGCATTGTTTCCACAGGAAAGTGCTGAGCGGATTGCACGATAGACAACCGTTCTTCTTGAAATGGAAGGGCAGTTACATTCGGTGGCTTCCATGATGGCTTTTCTAAAAGCATCGCAATGTCCATCTCGTTTTGCTGGAGCTGGGTAGCGACAGTTAAGTAGTCAACCGGGACAACCTGGAGCTCAACAGCGGGGTGCATTTTTTTGAAATGATTGATGAATCCAGGGAGCCAGTACACCATCATCGATTCAGTTGCGCCGATGGTGAGCGGTCCAGAGGGCGTATCGTTCTGAGTGACAGCCTCAAGCGCTGTATCATGCAGTGAGAGCATCTCTTCGACGTAAGGCAGGAAACGGCGACCTGTTTGGGTGAGCTGCACGGTTTTCCCTAAGCGATCAAGCAATGGTTGTCCGAGCTCCTTTTCCAAAGCTTTCATATGAGCCGTTATGGAGGATTGGGCATAGCCGAGCTCTTCGGCAGCTGCGCTAAAGCTACCTGTGTCGACAATCGTTTTAAAGGTAAGTAGTTGCCGTAGTTCCATAAGTATTCTCCTTTGTATCACTTATTTAGATGATTATTATTATAAACTTCAATTTTACTGATTGAAAGATTGGATTTATACTTTCTATAAGAAAATAACTATGCATAAGGAGAAGGTGTATGAATGTCCTTGTTATTGTCGCACATCCACGAGAGTCATCTTTAACGATACAGCTTGCAAAAAGATTTATAGAAGGGTTAGAAGCGGGTGGGCATTGCGGAGACATCCTTGACTTATATCGAGATGAATTTGACCCTGTGCTTCGAGAGGCCGATGAACCTGATTGGAATGCTAGTAAGCAACAGTATTCTCCTGTTGTCCAAAAGGAAATACATCGCATGAACAGCTATGATGGGTTGGCATTTATTTTTCCATTGTGGTGGTGGAGCATGCCCGCCATTATGAAAGGGTATATTGATCGCGTTTGGAACTATAGCAACGCTTATGGACCAGGAGGCTCTCTGCCTCACCAGCATATTTCCTGGATCAGTCTCGCTGGAGCTCCTGTGGAACGATTTGAGAAACGTGGGTATGATCAAATGATGCGTCATTACTTTAACGTTGGGTTGGCTGATTACTGCGGCATCCCAAGCTCATCCTTTCACTTGTTATATGAAACAATAAAACAACCAGATGTCTTGTATTGTGAATGGGATTCCCATGTTTTTCAGTTAGGGAAGGAATTCGGTACAGTCAATGAGTTGACGTTATCTTAGTGAGTTGTGTTTCACGTGAAACGGGAACGTTGTTTATGTTAGATAGGTAAATGCGAAGTCAACCCACCAACTCTAGTACTGATCGGATTTATTCTTGGAACCATCTTTTGAAAAATACATTGCCACCCACAAGCGCATTTGCTAGACTCATTGAAACTGGAGGTGGTTTGATGCAATACCCTAGTCTAAAAGAAAACGCTACGATTGGTGTGACGGCGCCATCCTCAGGAGTACCGCAGGCGCTTCACCAGCTATTGAAGGATGCTGAAAAAAGACTGACGAAGGAAGGCTATTCGCTTTCGTTTGGCGACACGGTATGGACGCAGGAAAAAGCGATGTCAGCCCCTGCGCGCCAACGAGCGCTAGAGCTTCAGAAGATGATGGAAAGCGATCACATTGATCTGATCATCCCGCCGTGGGGTGGCGAACGTCTCGTCGAAATCCTTGAGCATTTACGTTTTGAAGATATGAAAGCAAAATGGATTCTTGGCTATTCGGATACAAGCAGTCTTTTGCTTGCGTTGACATTAAAGACCGGAATAGCAACGGCGCATGGCGTAAATCTCGTTGATCTACGAGGACAGTATTGGGATGAGACGACAGGGAAGTGGGAAGCAGTGCTTTCGACAAAGGGCAATGAATCGATTCGTCAATATTCGTCTGTGAAGTATCAAAGTGAATGGGATCATGAAAACCCAACCCCTTGTGTCTATCATCTCGACCAGCCTACAGAGTGGAAAACAGTGTCGCGCTCCAAAGAAACCATCCAAGGGAGGTTGCTCGGTGGTTGTATCGATATTATCCGGCATTTGGTAGGCACTCCGTATGGCGATGTAAAGCACTTTCAAAACGAAATGATCCATGGAGAACCGCTCGTGTGGTTTTTCGAGAATTGCGAATTAAACACAACGGATTTGCGGCGAAGCCTCGTCCAAATGAAGCTTGCCGGTTGGTTTGCTCATTGCAGTGGCGTTTTGTTTGGACGAAGCAGTGCCAATCAGTCGGTAGGTGGATACACCGCGGAGGATGTGTATCAAGAACTTGCCGCGGAGCTTGATGTTCCCATTGCGTACGATATTGATTTCGGTCATGTGCCCCCACAACTGACGCTTATCAACGGTGCGCGAGCTGAGGTTGAGGTCAATGAAGGCAAAGGCACCGTTGTTCAGCGTTTTGTCCCATAAACAAGGTGAAAGAAGATGGAAGGCCTCAGTAGTCTTAAGGCCTTCCGTCTTTTCTTTGGTTTTCTTGGAGATGTTCAATAAAGAAGACGACGATTTCATTGAGCGGTTCTTGAAGTTCTGTTGGTAGTTTTTCAATCCCCACAACCAGCTGGTCAATCAAACGCGCTTCGTGGTCTGGTAGTCTTTTAGGTTCTGGTAAATAGTGATAGAACCAAGAGTCAGCCAGCCAAATGACATTAAGAGAATGTTCGTAAGCTTCCTGGCTAATGGCTTCCGCTCTCGTCGGTGTTTCTGAGACGGCTTGAATGGCAGCGACGATGTCACTATTTCGAAACTCATCCTCCACATAGAGAAGCGATCCAGTAGCTTTATCAATAAGTGCGGCTTTTATGACAGTGGTCTCAGCAAGATCTTGATTGGCCGGGAGCAAAAGTGCCGGTTTGGCGTCTTCCTCAATTTTAAAGGAACGTACCCAAAAGGATGGGGTTTCCTCAAACGCCAGGACAGTGCCACCTAAATAGAGATTTTCAGATGGATAAGCCTTTCCTGACGTTTTCCACTCATGCGATGTACCGTCATAGGTTATGGTTGCCTCCAATTGAATGTCTCCTCCGTTAGTGACATAGAGATCGTGAATGTTCAAAGAAAGATCGAATTGCGCCTTGGAGTTTATACCGAATATTTCTTTTCCATAAACAACCCCTTGAAGAGAGTCAATTGCTTTGGTGCTCACAGGCTGAAAGCTTATTGCGAAGATAAGCAAAGCAAGGAACAGATGAATGAAGCGAATTGGCATCTTTACACAGCCTTTCGTAATTTCCCTTATTTGGATTTTTTCTCCTGTTAGCTTACGGGAAAAAACAGCATTCGCCAACAATAAAGCTGTTTTGGTAGACTAGTAGTATTCACTAGCAAAAACGAAGCAAATGATAAAATAGAACAGGAGACTCTCATGAAAACGATTGACGTCCACCATTATGATGCGTTTACGACCGTTCCAAATGAAGGCAACCCGGCAGGATTGGTGTTTGGTGGGGAGGCTTTGGACGAAACCGAAATGCTCGCCATCGCCAAGGCTGTTGGCTTCAATGAAACGTCCTTTCCAGTGCCTTCAACTGTTGCCGATTTGCGCATTCGGTACTTCACCCCGGGGCATGAAATGAATTTATGTGGTCACGCGACGATGGCTACACTGTTTGCGATGAAGGAACGCGGTATGCTTCCAGACAAACAGTCATTGACGATTGAAACTAACGCAGGTCTGTTGCCGATTGAACTCAAAGAAACTGGAGCGGGTCTAAAATTGTCCATGCAACACGCTGCGCCACAATTCAAACCTTTCCGCGGTTCATTGAAGGACTTAGCAGACGCACTGGGCATTGATGAGGAGGAGATCGACTTGTCCATGCCAACGGTGTATGGCAGTACCGGCACATGGACACTTCTTGTCCCAATTCGATCGCTTGAGGCGATGAAGCAAATGAAGCCTAACAACCACTTGTTTCCGGACATTCTTTCAGACATGCCGCGGGCGTCCGTTCATCCATTTTGTTTTGAAACTGTGCATACAGACAGCGATATGCACGCGCGTCACTTCTCGTCTCCGTATTCTGGGACAATTGAAGACCCCGTGACGGGAACTGCATCAGGCGTCATGGGTGCATATTGCGCAACCTACCTCCAGCCAAATGAGTTTTCACTGGAGTTTACAGTTGAACAAGGACAGGAGCTTGGGCGCGATGGGCAAGTTCACATTGCAGTGGAGCGTCGCGACAACCAGCTAACCGTCGTTATGACAGGGACCGCTGTGTATGTTAAAACATTTCAAGTCGAGATTTAATTGATTCCTAACGTTATAGAACTATGAACCATCGGACAAGCCGATGAGCATGGTTCTTTTTTTGTTCGTAACCATGTGAGTGTGGAAGGAGTAATGGGTTACTAATGTGCTACCAACAGCGAAATATGTGGCTGTGGCTATAGTTGTTTGGTTATTAGGGTGGCTTTTGCCTCAGGAAGCCCCTGGGTTATGGCTGGATATGTTGGAGAAATTGCGCTGCTACCGGCGACAGCACATCGTCACGACGCCAACATACGAAAATAGGATTGGCCATCGGGGCAATGCCTTCGACGTCAATTCGCCGCAGCACGCCCTTTTTCACTTGCTCGCGGACGACAAGGGATGAAACAAAACTAACCCCGTAGCCTGCGCTGACAGCGCCAATCGCCTCATGCAATCCGTTAAACTGAAGGGCAATACGAGGAGCTGGCACACCATGCGCCTTACAGAGGGCAAAGAGACGCCCTCGTGTTGAGCTTCCTTCTTCCCGCATCACAAATGATTCCATGGCAAGGTCAGCAAGCGCCACCCGTTTTCCAGCAAGCTGGTGCTCTGGTGCAGCGACGAACCATAACTCGTCCTCATATAATGCTGTTGACTCAAGTTCCTTGAGGTGTCCCTCGACTCCCCCACCAAAGACCGCCAAATCAGCCTCGTACTCCATCAGCTGTTGATAGACTTCCTCCGAATTCGACGTATGAATAACGAGGTCTACTCCGTCATTGACCTTTTTAAATGCAATGGCTGCAGGAGGAAGAAGAAATTTCGCCGGCAAGTATGTCGCAGCAATTCGCAGTGAACCCCGTTTGGCCTCACGATACAAGCTCAGACTCTCTTCCATATACGTTTCCAGAGAAAACAGCTTTCTTGCCTGGATGCTCAGCTCCTCACCAGCTTCGGTCAGCTCAATCCCCCGCCCCTTTTTTTGCAACAGGGGCGTGCCGCATTCCAACTCGAATTTTTTGATTTGCGATGTGACCGCTGGTTGGCTGATGTTCATCAATTGCGCCGCTTGTGTCACACTTCGGGTTTGCGCGACATGATAAAACAGCCGTAACGCATGCAGATTCATAACGTGACCACCTATCATAAATTATTTATATGTATTTATATTTATAATATATTTTATTTATCATTAAGTCCAGCTTATACTACAACTAAGGAGGCTGATCATAATGAACAGCACAGCAAACACTTGGACAAAAGTTGACCAGTATGCAGAACGCACCATCATCCGTGAACCACAATCCCTTAAGAATGCACGTCAGGCCAACAGAGCCGCACACCTTCCCGACATTGACGTCAGTGCCGCCCAAGGAAAACATCTGCAATTGCTGGCAACGATGTGTGGTGCCAAGCGAATTCTCGAAATTGGCACGCTCGGAGGCTACAGCACGATTTGGCTCGCCAGCACCTTGCCGGAAGATGGCAGCATCGTGACATTGGAGGTCGAGGCAAAACACGCAGAAGTAGCGAGAAAGAACGTGGAGGCAGCAGGAATGGCCCAGCAAACGACCATTCTTGAAGGTCCAGCGTTGGAAACGTTGCCTTCACTTGCTGGCGGTGAGCCATTTGATTTCATTTTCATCGACGCCGATAAGCCGAACAACCCCGATTACCTGACGTGGGCTCTTGCTCTTTCCCGGCCTGGGACAATTCTCGTGGCCGACAACGTCGTCCGAGACGGTGAGATTATTGACGCGGGTACAACTGATGAACGTGTTAAAGGTATTCAGAAATTCATCGACGCATTGGAAAAGAACGACGATGTCGACGCGACGATCATCCAAACCGTCGGAAAAAAAGGGTATGACGGCTTCTTACTCGGCATTGTGAAACGGGTAGCCGAACGCCGCTAATGACAGAGCCACGTAACACCTTTCCGAAACGATACCCAGCGGCTCACTTAGGTTGTCATCATCTAAACGGCATTTGGCAAAGGGCCAAAAATAGTTTATGAAATCGGTTCGAATGTAGAACCGACGATGTACCGAGGAGGTTTTACATGAACGAGCAGGAGTATTGTCGCTTTCGAGTGGAGAAAATAAAACAAAAACTTGAATTTGCTAATCGCGAGGGTTGGAAATACGAATCATTAAACAAAGATAAGCTTCCCTTTTACAAAACCTTATTCAGAAAACTGCTTCCAATGAGTAATGCATAATAAAAGAGCAGCGTATTGAAAGAAAAAAACTACACACCGTTGCAGGACAAGGAAGGCACGAAAAAGGCCTTGCAGCGATTCAAAATCACTCTACTGTTTTCAGCCCCTCGCCGCCAGCTTCCTTTCCAGGCAGACACCAAGCGACTCACTAAGGTCGTCATCATCCGGCAAAACGGCA
Source organism: Aureibacillus halotolerans (assembly GCF_004363045.1). Classification (NCBI taxonomy): domain Bacteria; kingdom Bacillati; phylum Bacillota; class Bacilli; order Caryophanales; family Bacillaceae; genus Aureibacillus; species Aureibacillus halotolerans. The sequence continues at coordinate 168,481 of NZ_SNYJ01000004.1, read as the reverse complement.
GCACAGCGATAAGGAAGGCCCCCTTCAAGGATATAGCCGCCGAATAGAATGATAAAACCCCTAATAAATGCCCCCTCTGATAACACTGCTAGGGTTATTGCTCACACCTCCCGTGCCCCTCATTTGCCGGCATGACGACTGTCACCTCACCATTGCTTCAACGCCCCTGTCATTATGACTGGAACGACAGTGTATGTTAGAACCTTTCAAGTAAAGATGTGATTTACAAGATACCGAAAAGAACCATGAACCAGCGGAGAAGTCGATGATTATGGTTCTTTTTTTGTTCTTAACAATGTGAGTGGGGAAGAAGTGATTGCTTACTGCGATCTCCTAATGATGATGTACAGAGGTAACTTTGGCCGAACTTATAATCGGATAATTCTACACAAAATTCCTTATATTCTTAGAAAAACATTGTCGAAGTGACACCGACCTGATACCGTTGTTTGTTATGAAGGAACTCGGCATGCTTCTAAAAAAGCAGATCGTAACGAATGAAACAAACACAGGTCTGTTGCCTATTGAACTCAAAAAAACTGGAGTGGGTACCGGAAGCATATTAGGCGTTATGGGAGCCTACTGTGCAACATATCTCCAACTTAATGAGACTTCTCACGTTTGTTGACAGGAAATCACTGTTACTCCATGCCAATAGTGTGAGGTTATACATTTAATCGTACAAAAACAACTGGATAATTTATCATAAAACCCCTTCCTTTGTAAAAAAACATTGATGAAACAGTAGTGACCTGATACTATTTATGATAATGATAATCATAATCAATTGAAGATAAGAGGAGAAATTAAAATGGGGAAGCGAAAGCAACTATTTTTAGTATTGACGATTTTTCTGTTGCTCGTTGTTTTATCAGCGTGTGGAAGTAGTGCAAATATGGAGGCATCACCACAGGATGTAGCAGACTCTACAGAAACAGAGGAGACAGCAGAAAGTGAATCAACGGAAGTGAAAACTGAGGAAGCTTCCAGCGAAACACGTATCGTTGAGACTATTAACGGGGAAGTCGAAATTCCTGCGAATCCGCAGAGAGTCGTGGCTCATGAAAATTACCTTGCCACACTTATTGCATTAGGTATCAAACCAGTTGGTGGCTCAGATCGTGAATTGAGCAGTCCACATATTCAAGATCACATACAAGGCATCGAGAGTGTTGGGGAATTTACCGGATCGCTTGAAAAAATTCTGACGTTAAAACCAGATCTTATTGTCACTGCGAACAACGATCCTTCAATTTATGCCCAACTTTCAAAAATCGCACCAACCCTTGTGTTTCCTTATTTGACCTTTGGTAACGTGGAGAAAGAAATGCAGGAAATGGGCGCAATGTTGGGACGGGAGGACGAGGCTAAAGCATGGCAAGAGCAGTTTGATGAGCGTGTGGCAGTTGCAAAACAAAAGGCACAGGATGTCATTGGTGATCAAACGGTCACCCTCGTCGGCGCCTTCAACAAAGACCTCTATATTTACGGCGACAGTCTATACCGAGGCGGTGAAGCGCTGTATCAACATCTTGAGCTGCAACCACCTAAAGCTGTGGCGGAGGAAGTCATTGGGAGCGAAGATAATTACCTTGTTATCTCATACGAAGTGTTAGAGAACTATGCCGGTGACTATATTTTTGTCGATGAATCGAACGGTGGTCAACTTGAAGAGGACAGCCCCATTTGGCGTAACCTTGATGCTGTGAAAAACGAACGTGTTATTATCTACGAAGATCCTGAATATTTTTGGCCATATGACCCAATCGCTGTGCCAAACCAAGCGGAGCGTTTAGCCGAGTTGCTGATAGAGCTTGGAGAATAATGAAATGAATCAATGTGTTCGGTGTCTTTAAGGTACCGGGCATATTGTATTGTGTACGAACGTGTTCTTATTGATGAAACGATGGCTCCCCCGTATACTTATGAGCAAACATTATTAAGAAAGGATCTCGTATGACGCGCGAACAGCTTGAAAGAAACCAAGTCTGGCTCTACGGAGTCGTCCTGATGCTTGCTGGAGTGATCGGCTGGCTCGCCCCAGAGGTTACATCGAAACTGGATCACCACGTTCTCATCTCTCTCATTATCGCCATTCTCATGTATGGCATGTTCACGCAAATTCCGTTTCCTTCGATTCAACATGTGTTTAGTGATCGGCGCTTTATTTTCGCATTACTCACAGCAAACTATGTCGCTGTGCCTATAGTTGTTTGGTCGTTAGGGTGGCTTTTGCCTCAGGAAGCCCCTGTGCTCCTTGGTGTGTATTTAGTGTTACTCACTCCGTGTATTGACTATGTCATCGTCTTCACTCAGATCGGGCGAGGAAATGCACAAAAGTTGCTCTTGGCTACCCCATTGCTCTTCATTTCTCAGCTGCTTTTGCTGCCACTGTATTTATGGTTGTTTCTAGGGGAGTCTGCTGCAGCTATTGTTCAACCCGGTCCTTTTATTGAAGCGTTTCTCCTCATCATCATTCTTCCATTGTTTGTGGCATTTGGGTTTCAGATGTTCGCAAAGACATCTCGCTTTGCAGAACGTGTTTTAGATCATTCTGCATGGCTACCCGTCCCATTCATGGCGATCACGTTGTTTGTGGTCGTCGTCTCGCAACTGGGTAAAGTCACTGGACACTTGGGTACAATTCTTCAAGTCGTGCCCGTGTATCTGCTCTTTATGCTCCTTATGCCTTTAATCACTCGACAGATTATTCGCTGGTTTCGTCTTGAAGCTCAGACTGGACGAGCCGTTCTTTTCAGTGCCTCAACTCGGAATTCATTGGTTGTACTTCCCCTTGCCTTGGCGCTTCCAGAGGAGTGGCGGTCGTTAGTGGCGGCGATTATCGTTACCCAAACGATTGTCGAGCTTGTTGGAGAACTCATCTACGTTCGTTGGATACCAAATCGTTTGCTGCGTGAGCAGGGGAAGCGCTGAGGAAAAGCGAATAAAGATAGCAAAAGAGAAGAAATGAAGGAATCGCTGTGTGCTAAGGTTAGAGAAGGCTAACAAAAAAAGGAGCTGACTACATTGTCGATAAAAATGATGCCGTATCTTATTCTGGATGGAAATGGTGCAGAAGCTGTTGCGTTTTACGTAAAAGCGTTAGGTGCAGAGGTCATGGCTCTTCAAACCTTCGGAGGCATGCCGCAATCACCGGATCAACCAGTGCCTGATGAAGCAAAGGATCGCGTAGCCAATGCGCAACTTTCCATTGGTGGTGCTGAATTTATGCTATCAGACAATTATCCTGGTATGGCCTATCAGCTTGGAGATCAAGTGTCGGTGTGCATTATCACCAACAGCAAGGAAGATTCTGAAGCATTGTTCAACGCATTAGCGGATGAAGGAACCATTCATATGGCGTTTCAGGAAACCTTCTGGAGCCCGGGGTATGGCATTGTCACAGACAAATTTGGCGTGAACTTTCAAATCTCTACAGAAGCATAATTAGATAAATATTGGTTGTATTGAGGCGTTTTAAAGTGCTTCTGTAAGCCAGCTTTTCTTTTGCGGTTTACTCACAGTCTTGTTAGAAGTAAAACTTAAAAACCACGAATAGTAACACTGTAAATACGACTTGTACCATCACCAATATTGCGTACCCAATATTGGTTTTTTTGTGTTGATTTTTTTGGTAGTGTTTGATGAGTAAGTACTCGTTAGAAAAACATGTACCATTAACGAGTAGTAAGAAGCTGATTGTGATGAGTAGGGCATTTCCACTTTCTAAAAACGAGGTTGAAAATACCATAAGTGTACTCATAAGATTAACAAATGAAATACTATATTTTTTAACGGTTGTAGGCATGTGAAAGCTCTCCTCATATTAAGTTATCGCAAGCTATTGATGCTATAGAATAACTCATCATTAAACTTGTTTATCTTTGACGACACCAAAAAGAGATGGTAGGAGCCTGATTATATCAAGATTAATCCGAGTAAGCACAAAACGCAATGAAAGAAGCTACCCTGCTCAAGGTTAGGTTTTACAGACAAAATTTGTATAAAGAGATGTATTATTTACTTGAGTTAGTTCGCATTTAAAATGAGAACTTAATGTTGTGGAGATGATTGGAATTTTTATGTTGCAAATTTTGAGGATATAGGGGGTAAGTTCAATGTACAAGGCGATGATTGATAAGGATACTTACATTTCTATTTTAGAACCGCGACACGCAGAGGAGTTATATCATGTAATTGATGCAAACCGAGAGAATATAGGAGAATGGCTATCCTTTCCTATGAAGACAAACAATGTTGAAGACTCGAAGATATTTATTGAGAAATCCCTTAAAAGACTTTCTGAAAATAATGGATATTGGGCTGGGATTTGGCATGAAAATAGCATCGCTGGCTCGATAGGATATTTGTTTATGGATTGGAGTGCAAGAAAAACTGAAATCGGGTACTGGTTGGGTAAGGATTATGTGGGTAAAGGCTTGGCAACATTAGCTTGCAAACAACTCATTGACCACTCATTTAACGATTTAAGGTTGAGAAAAGTAGAAATCAATGTAGCGACGAAAAATTGCAAAAGCAAAGCAATCCCTGAACGATTAGGTTTCATGCAAGAAGGAATTATTCGTAACTATGAATACTTAAATGGGGAATATCACGATAGAGTTATTTACGGATTACTAAAAGAAGATTGGGAACAGGAAAATATAAATAACCTGGGTGAAAACGAGACCTGGACAAAATAAAAACACTCTACACAAAAAACGAAAAACATTAGGATTTGAAATAAACATAGGCGGTCAGCGTAGTCAAAATCCGTAGACTCCTGCGGGAACAGCGCGAGCTGAAGATCCCGCAGGAAAGCAAGATTCCGAGGAAGCTGAAGCCGTGCCCGCGGAAAGCGAAGTATTTTGCTGAAGCGGTCGAAGGACATTAAGAAAATTAACTAAAGATCAAAAACATCCAATTAATTCAATTGGATGTTTTATACTCTAATAAACTTGTTGGTTTATGTGTAAATTGCAGTGTTTTTATACTAAGTTATCAACTTGAGTTTTATTTGCTTTATAATGTATGAACTATTTACTCCAATTGCAGACTTTCGTTTTCGTATCGCTTAATTTAACTTTTCCCCTTGATAAACGTCAACTTTTAATGGCGCACTCAACAACTCCTTGGCACTAGCACTAAATGTTTGAAAATGAGAACTTGTATTGTGTGCTTCTACTGCGGCCATGTCCTTCCAATTTTCCACCATCAGAAAACGATTCGCATCGCTTGGGTCCTGGAACAATTCATAACTGTTGTTCCCAGCCTCCGTACGACTGCCTTCAATGACTGCGTTCATTTCTTGTAAGAAGATGTCTTTTTTCTCGGGTTTGACTTGCATCGTTGCATGAATAATAATCATGAGTCCACCTTATTTCCATTCAGTGACTTGTTCAATTGGCATACGGTAAGACTGGTAGCCAGCATCTGCTGCTTTCCCGATAGATATCAGCATAACAGGGATATATCGGTCTTTGTCGAGGTCAAATGCTTCGGCAATTTGGTCTTTCTCATAGCCGCCAATTGGATTTGTATCATAGCCAAACGCTTTTGCAGTTAACATCAGTTGCATAGAAACCAAACCACTGTCGATCAAAATCGTCTCTCGGTTGGATTGGTTTGAGATGTCAGAAAGCACTTTGCGAATGGCGATGACCTGATAGTCTCTTACTTCTGCTGGCATCATTCCTAGGTCTACAGCTTTTCCGTAGATTTCTTCAAGATAGTCTAGGTTCTTCATATCCGCAAAGACGGCGATAACTGCTGAAGACGTTGTGACTTGTTGTTGATTGAATTTAGAAAGAGGTGCGAGCTTTGCTTTTGCTTCTGGGCTATCAATTACAACAAAACGCCAAGGCTGCAGGTTGACGGACGATGGTGCGGTTGTTGCAGCAGTAAGAATCTCGTGCATCTCTTCTTTGCTAATTTTCACATTCTCATCATACCGACGAATGGAACGGCGATCCTTTAAGAGTTGTATAAAGCTTTCTTTATTGTATGTGGCGGTTTGATTCACTCTGGTGTTCCTCCTAGGTTTTTCTTAGTGACTTGCGATACGTTTTGACTGATTTTGTTCAACATGGATAGGAAGTGTTCCAACTCTTTTTCAGAGAATCCAGCTAATGTCTCTTCTATAAATTGACTTTTTTCCTTGTAGGATTGTTCGATATGACGTCGCTCATCTTCATCTAGCTTCACCCATGTCGCTCGTTGATCATCGGGCTTTTTGTACCGATAAATTGTCCCGGAAGCTTCCAATTGCTTCAGATGTCTCGTAACTGCTGCAGGGTCTATATTTACTTCTCGTTGCAAGGAGGTTTGCGTCACCTCGTCATGTTGAAGAAGATAGTGCAGAATCTCAATCCGGGAGGTACTCGCTCCGAAGCACGTTTCGAACGTTGAGTAGATCTCCTTATTGACGGACTGCAACTGCATAAAAATTTGTAACCGGACGAAACAAGCGGTCATGGTTTGATTCCTCCTTTAAAACCATTGATACGTCAATGATTGATACGTCAATAATATAGTCGTTCCTGATTCTTGTCAACAAATGTGATTATTTAAGGGGAATTTAACTATGCCCAATGTTTCTCAAACGACCCTCAAATGGTAGAATATATGAAGTCCAGGTGGAAAGGGAGCGATTTGTATGCGCTTCGTGTTTGATTTAGACGGAACAATCTGTTTCCGAGGACAACCGGTGACAGAGCCGATTCTTCGCCAGTTTGATGCGCTGGTCGCACGTGGTCACGAAGTGATTTTTGCGTCTGCTCGACCAATCCGAGAAATGCTTCCAGTACTGCATGATCGCTTTCATTCGGTCTCGCTTATTGGGGCAAATGGAGGTCTAGTGTCAAAAAAAGGGATCATTTCAGCGGTCCAGCCATTTACCCATGATGAGCTTCTCCTCATTTATGAATTGATAGAACATCATAAAGCGACCTATTTGATTGATGGAGATTGGAACTATGCCTGTACGGGGACAAACCATCCCATTTTGGAGAACATGGATTCACGTCAGGTTGCCAAATGCGTGCCAATCACAGAGCTTGGTGACATTATAAAAGTCCTCATTCTCTCTGCGGAACATACGGGGAATCTTTTAGACAAGCTTCACCAATTGAATTTTGTGCCCCATACGTATCAAGAGGATGGCGGTATCGATATTAGCCCGCGCGGAATACATAAGTGGAGGGCTCTGCAAACGCTTCACGTGGAGGAGAACAACTTTATTGTTTTTGGCAATGATGCAAATGATGAATCAATGTTCCAAAAGAGTCGACATTCCGTCATGATTGGCGAGCACCCGAAGCTAGCTCCATTGGCGACTGAGCGTATTGAAACGGGGGAATCGTGTGAACGACGGATTATTGAAAAGCTTGAGGAGTTGTCTCGTCAGTACGACAATGTAATTTAAATGAGTGTCTAAACAAAACAATGATGCATGACGAGGAGGACGGTGACAATGTCGATACGAATCCATCCAAGTTTTATTTTTCACTGTTTTTTTATCTTCGTCCTCTCGGCGATCTTCAGTGTCCTTAACATGGGGATACCTTTATTTAAAGGTGGCGCTCCGCCGCTTTCTGCGCTTCTCGTTTCTAGTCTATCTCTCGTCATTTGGGGATTGTATGGTTTCTTTTGTGCGCTAAAACGCGACACATCCATCTGGTACCCTATCATGTTTTGGTTAGGCGGCGGCTTGCTCTTTTACGCAAGTGCTTCATTGGAATGGATCATCGTTGGTCTCATGACCGTGCTCGTTTGGGTACAGCCATCATACGGGGTCACCTATTTCATGGCATCCAATCACCCCTTGCTAGAACCCAGTGCCCACTTCCTCGTCCCTTTGTTTGTCAGCTTAGTAGGGTTCGGGATGGGACACTATTGGAGGAAATTGAGCATGCATGTATCTGATGGTTAGAAAATACCTCATTGCCTTAAAAAGATGAAAAAAAAGCCGATGTATAGACGACATCTTTTTCCAATGTCTGAGAGGCCTTTTCTATGATACGATATCGTCATATGTAAGCGGTATCAAGCGTTCGGATAGTATATTGAACCAACAAACAATGTTTCCATGTCTTACGAATAAGAGGGAGAGCGATGCTAAAACGGTTGCATCTTTTATGGTTTCCAGATTCGTTTACATTAAAGAACCGAATTGTGGTCGTGTTTGCGTTGTGTACGCTGCTACCGCTTATTTGTACGGTGGTATTTGCTTACCATACGATGTCAACGATGCTGACGAGTAAACTAAATACCTCCTTGCGAGATAATTTGAGACAGGTGGAGCTTTCGATTGAAAATATTCTTGTCAATTTGAACCATGTATCGCAACAGCTTGCAGCTCCAGGAAGTGTTGGTATGAAGCTAGACGCTTTTTTAAAGGCGAAAGACCCATATGAAAGAGCTTCTTTGTACAGTGAGTTTAAGAATGAGTTTAATGTGCTGACCTTTAGCAATCCAAGCATTGGGATGACAATGTATTTTCTTGAAAATGAAGGTCGGTATTTATTAAACAATTATGGGGTGAAGCCAGATAGTTCTATGGAAGATCTCCCTATTCTTGCTGATCGCTACAAGATTAGAAACCATGGTCCGCATATCAGCTTGCAACGACACAATCACCAGTATGTACTTTCGACGCTGAGACAGGTTGATATTCGAAATCGCGATACGATTTATGTGTATATCGAATCTGCATTTAACCTTACGGAGGACATTCTTCAGCGAAATGAACGAACGCAACGTTCTTCCTATTTGCTGATGAATGCTGAGGGAGAGGTGACGTATAGCGATTTGCCTGAGAGATTCCCCGTTCAATCTATGTTCTCAGAACAGGGCAATGAGGGAATGACAGGGGCATATTATTGGTTTAAGGAGCAATCTGACCAAGGGTGGAGTATCGTTTCGTTAATTCCACAAGTGCAATATGATGAAGAAAAAAATGAATGGATTGTGCAGATGGCGTATTTAACCATCTTTTTTGTTGTCTTGAGCTTGATCGCTTCCTGGCTTCTATGGCTCATGGTGTATCGTCCGATGAACACCGTCCACGAAGAGATTGACTCGTTAACCAACAATGATTTTGCATCAAAGGTAATTTTTACGAAAATTCCTGAATTTGATGCGTTACTCGCCCAGTTTCAGCATATGAAAGCACAAATTCGATCGCTGTTTCAACAAGTAGAGCAGAAGGAAAAGCGACGCGCAGATCTTGAAGTGGAGAAGCTCATGTACCAGATCAATCCCCACTTTCTAATGAATACGCTTGATACGGCACGATGGATGGCGGTCATGAACGGGCAAAAGGACATTGACCATATTTTAACGTCCTTGAATCGCTTGTTAAGCTACAATCTAGGCAAGCTAGGGGAGCTCTCTAATGTTGCAGAGGAAATCGAGTCGATGAAGCAATATTTGTCACTGCAACAGCATCGCTATGATTTTACGTTTGACGTACAGATCGAGGCAAGTGACGATTTAATGCAAACAACAGTATCACGCTTTATTCTCCAGCCTCTAGTGGAAAACTGCTTGTATCATGGGTTGGAGGATGACGGTCACATTTCTGTCTGCGTGTTTTCAGAGCACGATCAGCTTGTCATTGTTGTGTCTGACGATGGAAAAGGCATGTCTCAAGAAAAGATAGACCAGCTGTTGACTGATGATACCGCGCTGCAAAAAAATGGGATGGGCATCGGGATGAGCTACGTTAAACGCGTGCTGGAGCGGCAATATGAAGGAGCCTCTTCCTTGCGCATCAAGAGTACGCTTGGGAAAGGCACTAGCATTTATGTAACCATACCTACGGAGGTGCATGGGAATGATCAACATCATGATCGTTGAGGACGACAAACTTGTGAGAAAAGGATTAATCTCCCTCATGCCATGGGCGGACTACGGCATGAAAGTCACTTGCGAAGCGAATAACGGAGAAAAGGCGTTAAGCCTGTTGGAGACGACGACGATTGATCTGGTCATTACCGATATTTCTATGCCAGTCATGACAGGGCTGGAGCTCATGGAGGCCATGCAGGAGAGATTCTCACATATTCCTGTTGTCCTGCTCACCTTGCATCAAACCTTTGACTACGTTCAAAAAGCACTTCGTCTCGGGGCGATCGATTACATTTCAAAGGTGGAGCTAGATCACGATAACTTTGATGATATTTTGATTCGAATCCAGCAAAAACTGCAGGATGTCCGTAAAACGACTACAAAGGATCAGCAGAAGGAATACTTCGATACCGATGAGGCTTATGTTTGGCTGACACGTAAAGAGGAAGGGGAGTTAAGTGATACAGCCATACACCAAGTCGGCCACTCCCCTCTGATTGTTCGTGAAGATGTGTATATGTGGATTTTGGAAAAAGGACAGCAAGACCAGCTCAGGCAGCGATTGTCTGAGCTCCATGAAACGCATCCCACTGCCTCTCTATGCCATTTGACAGGCATTCAGGGAAAATCGCTGCAGGAGGTGAGGCAAGCACTGATGGCTTACAGCTCTCATGCCTTTTATTACGACTTTTCCCCCTCGCGTTGCTTCAGTGACCTATCCTTTGATCAGCTATTGGCGTCTTCGGTCAAGGATGACGGGCAAGAAGAGTCAATTCGTTCCGCACTCATCTCTTTGCAATGGATTCAGGATGCCGAGCTTTTGGATAAAGTATTGCATGATTGGAAAACACAATCGTTTCCCCCATCACGGGTTGATCAACAAGTGTATTACATGGTGAGTGAATGGAATCGCGTGTACAGTCCTGTCGTTGAACAGACGATTCACTACCCTGGCTCTTTTGCGTATTGGCATGATGTCAAACAATGGTTTTATAGAACGCAGAATGTATGGCGCACGGCTTTAGCAAAGCCTACGCTGTCCGAAGAAGTGAAAGCGTGTATTTACCGAGCGGTGTTTATTGTGAACGACGAGCTTTCCTCGCCGATCCATGCGGAGTATGTTTCAAAAAAAGTGAATATGAGCCGAAGCTACTTTTCACAATGTTTTAAAGAGGCTGTAGGTATGACATTTAATGATTATGTCCGTTTCGTCCGAATTGAAAAAGCGAAGGAGTATTTGGCGAATACCGATAAGCCAGTGTTGTGGGTTGCGGAGCATACAGGCTACAGCGATCATAAATACTTCAGTCGCCTCTTCCGCCAGCAAGTAGGCGTCCTTCCAAGTGTGTTTCGACAACAACAACGCGAAGGGGAGAAAAATGACAACTGAAGAGGGGGAGATTTGTTCTGCGTCCCAGGCAAATGCGTGATCATCTACTAAATGCCGTTCTTTTTTCTACCCTAAGCACAAACAAACATCGTCACTGTATACGCTTTCAGACTGTTATAGTAAAAAGGTCTTAGAACTTATCAAGTAAGGGGGAACAAAAATGCATAAAGAAATGAAAGCGTTTTTTGTAAGCGTTATGCTATTGCTTTTGGTGCTAACAGGTTGTGCGGGGAATGATTCTGCTGCACCAGATAGCTCAGGCTCTGATTCTTCCGGCTCTGAATCAAATGAACCGGCAGATCCATTTGGAGCGTACGAAGAACCGATTACAATAAAAATTGGTCAGGAACTTGATCCAAGTGATACAAGTCTTCCAGCTGAAGACTCTCCATTAGATAATCAGTTCACACGAAGCGTTAAGGAAAACCTGAACATCGATGTGGAGCATTATTTCACTGCATCTCCTGCAAATTACGATCAAAAGGTAAGCCTGGCGATTGCGAGTAACGATTTACCGGACGCCATGATCGTTGGCCCTGTTGAATTGAGACAAATGTATGAAGCAGGTCAGCTTGAGGATTTAACGCAAGTGTATGAAAATTATGCGTCTCCTGCCATTAAACGAATTATCGAAGGCACGAACGGCATTGCATTAGAAAGTGCGACGTTTGATGGCAAAATCATGGCCATTCCGAATGTGCAATTGCAAGCAGATGGTGTGCATTTGCTTTGGATTCGCCAAGATTGGTTAGACAAAGTTGGCCTTGAGGCGCCTAAAACCGTAGATGAATTGAAAGCGGTCGCCAAAGCGTTTGTAGAAGAAGATCCAGATGGTAACGGCCAAGCGGATACGATTGGTCTTGCTGGACCAGATACAAGCAACAAGCTGTATGCAACCTTCCTTGAATCAACCAATAATCTCTACGGGTTTGATGGCATTTTCTCTGCTTTTGGTGCATACCCAGGGTTTTGGGTAGAAGGAGAAGGTGGAGACCCTGTCTATGGCTCTACTCTTCCTGAAACGAAGGAAGCACTTTCGGCATTACGCGATATGTACGCCGAAGGATTGATTGATCGCGAAATGGCAGTACGTGAGGATTCAGATCAATCGGTAATTAGCGGACAGACGGGCATGTTCTTTGCTCCGTGGTGGATGGGGTATGGTCCATTAGCTGATGCGATTACACAAAACCCAGATGCGAACTGGCAGGCTTATGCGTTGCCACTTAATGCAGACGGAGAATATACACCACATTTAAGCACGCCAACAAGCAATTATGTTGTCGTGAAAAAGGGTTATGAGCATCCTGAAGCGGCAATGAAAATACTAAACAATCTTTTAGACAATGAATCGACCTTTAGTCCTGATAAGGGCGGTCCAGGATACTATCCATTACGTCTCGTATTTGCACCATCTGATGAAACCGAATTCACTGTTAAAGCCCTTCGTGAAGTGATGGCCGGCACAAAGACACCAGAGGACTTTAAAGATATGCCGGAATACAAGCTCCTTGTCTCGGATGTGGAAACGGTCAAAACCGTGAAAAAAGAGCCTTATGATGATCTCAATATTGAACATTGGGACCCACAGGCAGATATGGGCGTATGGACGCGTATGTATTCCTTGCTTGTTGGGGGAAGCCCGCTTGTCGACACAGAAATCAACGGTGTTTACAGTGAGCTTTATTCACAAACGAAAACAATGGAACAACGTTGGGTGAACTTGAAAAAGCTTGAAGATGAAACATTCCTAAAGATTATTATGGGCACTGAGCCGTTAGACAGCTTTGATACCTTTGTAGAAGATTGGAAATCTCAAGGTGGCGAGCAAATTACAGGCGAAGTAGCAGACATCACTTCTGAATAATATGCGTGAGGCTCCGGAAGCACAGGTTTCCGGGGTCTTTCTGCCAATGGAAAAGGAGGAAACCTGATGTACAATAAGGGCTTTGCCAAACATTACTATCTTATGCTTTTACCAGGTCTTATTTGGCTTTTTATTTTTAGTATCGTCCCTATGTTTGGTATTGTCATTGCCTTTCAGAACTACAATCCGGTTCAGGGCATTCTTGGCTCGGAGTTCGTAGGTCTTGACACCTTTGAATATATGTTCTCATTAAACGATACGGCAAGCATTTTTATGAACACGATTTCGATTGCTGTTATGAAAATTATCGGAAACCTAGTCATTCCGTTAATTTTTGCTTTGATGCTCAATGAACTGAAACATATGATTATCAAGCGCTCCATTCAAACCATCGTTTATTTACCTCATTTTTTGTCATGGGTTATTCTTGGCGGTATTATTCTTGATATTTTCTCCTTTCAGGGGCCAATTAACCAAATACTAGGCTTCTTCGGCATAGATGCTATCCTCTTTTTTGGCCGAGCGGACCTATTTCCGTTCTTGGTTGTAGGCAGTGACATTTGGAAAGAGTTCGGCTTCAATACCATTATCTATTTAGCCGCCCTTACAGGCATTAACCCAGCGTTATATGAAGCTGCGTCTATTGACGGAGCATCTAGGTCTCGCATGCTTTGGCATGTGACCCTTCCCGGCATTCGGACGACCGTTGTGCTTTTATCCGTACTCGGGCTTGGGAATGTCTTAAATGCCGGTTTCGACCAAATTTTCAACCTCTATAACCCGCTTGTCTATTCTACAGGAGACATTATTGATACATGGGTGTACCGTGCAGGTCTCTTGAATATGCAATACGAGCTTGCGACAGCTGTAGGGCTCTTGAAGTCCGTTGCAGGATTTATTTTGATCAGCGTGTCTTATTTCTTAGCTTATCGTTTAACAAACTATCGGATTTTCTAATAGAGAGGAGGGTGAGGCATGGTCAGAAATCGGTCCGTTGCATCTAGAGTCTTTGATGTCGTGCTACTTGTTGTGCTTATCGCGATTTCCATCACATGTATTTTGCCCATTTGGTATACACTTGCGCTGTCCTTTAGTTCAAAATCGGCAGCTGCTGCAGGTATGGTGGGTCTGTGGCCTGTCGGCTTCAACTTGAATTCCTATGTACAGCTTCTAAATGAAGGGCAGTTTTTTCAATCCTTTTGGATCTCAATCCAACGTGTTATTCTGGGGGCTGGTCTCAATCTCCTGATTGTACCGTTGATGGCTTATCCATTATCTAAAACAATCAAAGACTTCAAGCTGCGTAATATCATTATGTGGTCAGTCATTTTTACAATGCTGTTTAATGGTGGCTTAATTCCACTTTATTTAACGATTAAGAACCTTGATCTGATGAACAGCATTTGGGCGCTGGTGCTCGTCGGAGGTGCACAAACGCTTGTCTTTAATATTATCTTGACGATGAACTTCTTCAGGAACCTTCCTCCCGTACTGGAGGAAGCCGCTTTGGTGGATGGTGCTGGTCCGTGGTACATCCTGTTAAAGCTCTACATTCCGCTATCTGTCCCTGTACTTGCCACGGTGTCATTGTTCAGTATTGTCTACCATTGGAATGAGTTTTTGTACGGACTGATCTTTATGACTCGTGAAGAGTTCTATCCGCTGCAAACATACATTCAACAGCTCACCATTTCGGTTGATCCATCATCAATGACAGAGGATCAATACAAGCGAATGAGTGAACTCTCAAACCGAACATTAGATGCGGCAAAGCTGTTTATTGCTATGCTGCCAGTCCTTATTGTTTACCCATTTTTACAACGATTCTTTATCCATGGCATTACGCTTGGGTCGGTAAAAGAATAGTACGTAAAGCGAATGGAAAAGTGCTGAGCTGTAAGTCTATTGAGACTTGCAGATCAGCTTTTTTGTTGCATAGTCACATTTTGTCGAAAAGAACTTTCGAAAAGCTGTGTCCTTTCCATATCCGTCCAATTTCAATGTGGTACATTAGAAAGGACTTATTTTGGGAGGTTGCTATGCCATATTCTGTTGGCCGCATTGTGTTTAGTCTCATTTTAGGAGCCTTTTTTGGAGCTGTAAGTGGTTTCGCTTTTGTCGAAGTACTGGGAGCGCCTGAGGCTTTTGCGTTCCATGGGATTTACTACGGGATGATTTTAAGCGTGCTCATCTGTCTGGTTCTCGAGGTAAGCGAAAAAGGTAGTCAGCCACTTTCGAAAGAAGAAGGCACAGATTGATAGATTTGAACAAAGGATGGATTCATCATCCGTTTGGAGGAATTAGATTGTGACCACACTAGATCAACGTCAGCAATTGATTGAATGCGCCACATCACAGATCGCACATCATGGCTATTTTCAAACTACGGTGTCTGACATTATTGAAGCTGCAGAAGTTACAGAAGAGACCTTCTATGCGTTTTTTGAAACAAAAGAAGACGTTGTGATGAGCATTTTATCAAAGGGAGAAGAGGCGTTGTTAGACGTTGTTAAATTGGGGTATCGCAAAAACAATGATAACGTCAGCGGCATGGTGGATTCATCGATTGCGTTGTTTACGAATTATTTTTCTTTTGCTAAGGAAAATCGTGATCTGATGATGCTGATGATTCGCATTCGTAATGGTGGAGACTCAGCTGTTGCAGCGTTTGCCAACCGAGTGAATGAGGACATCGAACATGCGTTTTTTCACAACATACAGCGTGCAAAAGACTTGGGTATGCTTGTTGACAAGCGATCGACCGCTGTTCAGGCGGCTTTGCTCACAAGCCTTGTCAATGGAATGATGCAAAGGTGGCTCTTTGCGAATGATCCTATCGATTCCATCTCTATGCTCTCTCCTGAAGACATGGCTCGGGAAATTGTCCAGTTTGAATTTTTTGGTTTCATTGGATGGCATGATGAGTATCGCCAATGTCATGAGAACAGCAAGGGGAGAATTGAATAATTTAGTAAAAATTTTTACTTGCCCTCTTTTTAAAGTTTCATTGCAAGTGTACAATAGTAGACGAAGAAGCAAGGAGGGCTCAATGTGGCAACAATCAAACAAATTGCCGAAAAGGCAGGAGTGTCTTTGGCCACGGTGTCGCGCGTTCTGAACAAGGACCCGAAGCTGTCAGTGACAAAAGAAACGCGAATAAAAATCATCCAAGCCGCCAACGATCTAGGCTACAGGCAAAAAGTAATTCAGCCGTTTATTGAACCCATTGCCTTTTTATATTGGGTTACAGAGCGAGAAGAGCTGGAGGACGTATACTTCAAATCAATTCGGAAGCAGGTGGAACGTCAGGCGGACGATTCCGGGGTCGATCTGCGAGTGTACACGATGGCAGATGGCATTGATGCTATAGATCTTAATTGTCGGGGATTTATTGCCGTGGGACGGTTTACATCTAAAGAGCTCGATCAATTGGGTTCAGCGTTTTCGAACGGGGTTTGGATAGATGCGGTTTCCGATTCGGATCAATTTGATGTCGTCCGAACTGATCTGGAATGGATGACGCGCCAAGCGGTGAATTTTTACATAAGTGAAGGGCATACTGACATCGGCTTTATTGGCGGGGTAGATGTCGATTCGACCACAGGGATGCAAAAGCAGGATATTCGCGAAAAAACGTTTCGTTCATATACACAAGATAAAGGAGTCTTTTCGGATCAGGCGATTTTCGTAGGTCCGCATTTCTCAGTAAACGTTGGATACCAGTTGATGACAGAAGCGATTCAATCCCTTGGTGAGAAGCTTCCAACTGCATTTTTGGTGGCGGCTGACCCAATCGCTGTGGGATGTTTGCAAGCATTAAATGAACATGGGTACGCGATTCCCGGTCGCGTCAATGTGATGAGCATTAACAACATCAGCGTTGCCAAGTATGTTTCCCCACCACTTACCACATTTCATATCGATGTCCAAGAGGTATGCAAAACGGCAATTGGGTTGTTGTTTGAAAGGATTGTAGATGGGCGGTCCATCGTGAAAATCGTCAATCTCCATGCGCAGCTTGTGTTTCGTAAAAGTACTACACAAGGAGCAGAGTCAACAAACGATGTTGAGTAAGTATGGAAGAGAAGGATACAAACCCACGGCTAAACATTATTGTTTATGCGACTCTAGTGCCCTTTCCACTACCTTCGTTGGTTATGGTCGAAAGTGAACCAACAAGGTCTATCTCATTTCATTCGTTCTTTACACTAACCAAAAGCGGTCACTAGTGAGACTCCAGTAGTAATGAAAACACGATGAGGTCCTTTCGAGTTGAAGATGCGCTAAGGTGAACGGGAATGACGACCGCTCCGTCAGCATACTTCGCTTTCTGTGGGGCTCGGCTTCAGCTTCCTCGAAAAAGCATGGCTTTTTCGAGGGGA
The DNA here is from genome assembly GCF_004363045.1 of Aureibacillus halotolerans. Taxonomy (NCBI): domain Bacteria; kingdom Bacillati; phylum Bacillota; class Bacilli; order Caryophanales; family Bacillaceae; genus Aureibacillus; species Aureibacillus halotolerans. The sequence continues at coordinate 150,993 of NZ_SNYJ01000004.1, read as the reverse complement.
TCTTCAGCTCGCGCTGATCCCACTAGAGTCTACGTATGTTGGCTACGCTGATGTTTGTTTCTGCGTACATTGTTTTAATGTGGCTCGTTCTCGTGTTGAGAGTAAAAAGCCGTGTTGCAACCAAATAGGGCAAGTAAGTGCATGTTTCAAGTTAGATCACCTGGTGCCTTTTACAAGAATGTCGTTTGGTAATGGTTGAAAATGAAACCAAAAAAGATCTTTCTCATTTCATTCGTTCTGTATAATAAACCAAAAACGGCTACTAGTGAGACTCCTGCGGGAAAGCGAGCCAAGCGAGACCCGCAGAGCGTGAACACGCTTGAGGAGGCTTGCGGATCGCCCGCGGAAAGCGAACGTATAGCCGTTTGCCTATGAAAATGTTTTCCAGCTGTTTACTTGTGCGAAAACAAGGACCATAACTCATCCTGAATAAAATAAGATCTACGTTACCTGATGGGGCACTAGTGCTATAGTGTAGCTTAAGCCGCTAAGATCTAATCATGATTTGATGGTATATTCGTTTAGCTCAGGTGAGCCGCGTGAAGTAGACTGTTCAGGCGGCATTTCTTGTGATGCTATAACAATACATATTGTTTTACTAAAAAATTTAACTAAAACAATTGAATTTTTTATAGAAAACTGCTACGATCTTATGTAAACGTTCCCATGGAGGAGACTGACTTATGACAAAGAAGTGGACTACAATCCATCCAAATGTAAAAGGGATGATGCACGGTGGAGATTACAACCCTGACCAATGGCAACATCTTCCTGAGGCAATTGATGAAGATTTTCGTTTAATGAAGCTCGCGCACGCAAATGCATTCTCTGTGAATATTTTTGGCTGGAGCGCTCTTGAGCGTGAAGAGGGTGTTTACACCTTTGGTTGGCTAGACGACATCATGGATCGCTTGGCTGAGCAGGGGGCGCATGCGATATTGGCCACACCAAGTGGCGCGCGTCCAGCTTGGATGAGTGAAAAGTATCCTGAAGTGCTGCGAATTGAGGAAAATCGGAAACGAAACTTGCATGGGCGCCGACACAACCATTGCTTTACGTCTCCAGTGTATCGTCAAAAAACGCAAGAAATGAACCGTATGCTAGCAGAGCGGTACAAGAATCATCCGGCGCTTGTGATGTGGCATGTGTCGAATGAATATAGTGGAACCTGTCATTGTGACTTGTGTCAGGCTGCGTTCCGTCAGTGGTTAAAGCAAAAATACAACAACGATTTGGATCAGCTGAACAAAGCATGGTGGACAGGCTTCTGGAGTCACACATATACAAGCTGGGAGCAAATTGAATCACCTGCCCCGCACGGTGAGAACGAGGTACATGCCCTTACACTTGACTGGCGTCGTTTTACAACCGACCAAACGGTGGATTTTTATCGCAACGAAATTGCGCCACTACGAGAAATCACGCCAGACATTCCATTAACAACAAATTTTATGGGCAATTATCCACGTATGAAACCATTTGTAGGGTTGAATTACGCAAAATTCGCAAACGATATCGATGTTATTTCATGGGACGCCTACCCAGCTTGGCATAACCCTTGGCAGTCCAATGCCGAACTAGCAAGAGATGTTGCATTCGTGCACAATCTCTATCGTTCTATGAAAGGCGGCAAGCCCTTTTTAATCTTGGAATGCACGCCAAGCTTCGTCAATTGGCAAAAAGTCAACAAAGCAAAACGTCCAGGCATGCACTTGCTGTCTTCTCTACAATCCATCGCGCACGGTTCGGATTCAGTGATGTATTTTCAGTGGCGTAAAGGACTTGGATCGTCTGAAAAATTTCACGGCGCTGTTGTGGATCACACCGGGCGTGACGACACACGCGTATTCCGAGACGTTGCAGAGGTCGGTAAATCACTCGGTCAGCTTAGTGATGTGGCAGGAACATCCGTCGAGGCGAACGTGGCTATCGTTTTTGATTGGGAAAACGAATGGGCAATTCAAGACGCCCAAGGCTTTGCCACAGAAGACAAAAAGTATATTGAGACACTGGAAGAGCATTATCGCTACTTCTGGGAGCGTGGCATTAGCGTTGACGTAATTACGCCGAATCAATCAATGGATGACTACAAGCTCATTATCTGTCCGATGCTGTACATGATTCCAGAAGGATTTGCCGAGAAAACGGAAGCGTACGTACAAAATGGTGGTACCTTCGTGACGACGTATGCAACTGGGCTTGTCAATGAGACCGATCTCGCCTTTACGACAGGTGGACCAGGACCGTTTCAGAAGCTTCTTGGCATTCGTACAGAAGAGATTGATACGCTGTACCCTGAAGAAACTCGTGAGATTGTGACAACCAAAGGGGTTAAATACAAGGCGCAGGAGTATTGTGAACTCATCCACGCCGAGGATGCAGAGTCCATTGCTTTCTTTACTTCTGATTTCTATGCGGATCAACCCGCAGCAACCGTTCGAACTCATGGCAAAGGAAAAGCATACTACATCGCTTCTCGTAATGAAGAGTCGTTTCAAGATGCATTCTATGAAGGTGTTGCAAAGGATCTCGACATCAACACACCGTATGGCATCGTTGTGCCGAAGGGCGTATCTTTACAAGTGCGCACAGACGGCGATTGGGATTATCTCTTTGTTATGAACTTTTCCGAGTCACCACAGCGTGTGCAGCTTGGAGAGCAAGTCTTTGAAGATATGTTGGCAGAGACGACAAGCTCGAACACCCTTCACCTCGAGAAATATGGTGTTCGCGTGCTGAAGACGAAACGCAACTAAATAAATGAGACAAACCCAGAGCTGTTGCATGAGGCTCTGGGTTTTGTTTTTTATTTAACCTCTTGTTTCTTTGTACCAAGTAAGCGCTAATTGCTCCATTTCAGTTACAAATGCTTTTTTGGCTCGGCTATACTCGTTCGTATTCTCAAATTGTTCCGCGAGCACTTCTTTAAAATGGCTGTATCTAGCTACTTCTTCTGGATGGTTACGGAGATAATCTCTAAAAATAAGATGGCGTTCAATTTGAGGGTTGTCGTATTGATAAAAGTGAATGTGATGGGTTCGATGCTCTCCACCTTTTCGGAATAATCTTCTTCCGGATATGCCCCACTCTCCAGCGATATCGTATCCTAAGGCATTCATTTTCTCATTAAACGCATCAACAGCCGAGATATCATTAACAATACACATCATATCAATGACGGGTTTGGCTTTCATCTCAGGAACCGAAGTGCTGCCGAAGTGTTCAAACTCAGTGATTAAGCCTCCAAAAATAGCTTTCAAATGAGTGGCCTCATCTTGGAACAGTTGAGCCCATTCAACGCTAAAAGGTGTAAGGCGAACTTTCATGATACCCCTCCTTTATCATCCAATTCCTTTATATATAGTTCGTTATCGTAGTACACCCTCCTGCTTAGTATTCGTCCCCATTTGTTTCAATTCAAGAATTTGAATAAACGATATCCAATGTTTGTTGAGATTGATGCTTAAATCTTTCATTTACGACAACATTTCTATAGTATTCTATTAAACTTTAATAATGAAATCGCTTCCATTAAAAGGAGACTATGAGATGAATCATCGTAAGGAATTATTGCTCATTCACCATTCGCATACGGACATTGGTTACACAGATCGTCAGGAGAAAATCACTCGCTACCATGTGGATTTTATTAAACAGGCGGTGGCAATATGTGAACAGATCGAAAACGGTGGCATGTCAGAATGGGCGGGCTTTCGCTGGGTGTGCGAAAACACATGGCAAGTGGAACAGTTTCTAGCAAACAGCACCTCTGAGGAGCAAGCGAATTTTCGGAAGTACGTTCAACGAGGGTGGATAGACATCTCAGGTACGTATTTAAACATGACAGAGCTGATTGATATCGACATTCTCACCGCAAAGCTGAAGCGTGGGCTGGATGCAGCTGAACGTGCGGGCAAGCGGCCAGTGTCGGCTATGACGGCAGACGTTAATGGCTACGCATGGGGTTATGCAGACGTGATGCATCAGCAAGGCATACGTCATCTATTTTCCTGCATACATACGCATCATGGCATGTTCCCATTCAACCAAAAGCCGATGGCGTTCTGGTGGGAAGCACCAAGCGGCCAAAAGCTGCTGACTTGGGTTGGGGAGCACTACCATTTTGGCAATGTGCTTGGATGTGCGCCCCAAGGCACGACGAATGAGTCTTTAGAAAAGGCGATAGAAGCACATGTCAGGAAAGTAGAAGCAGGATTGTTGCGATACAAAGCTGATTTAGAGGCGCAAGCGTATAGCTTTCCGTTTATCCCTCTCATGGTGTCGGGCGTGATGACAGATAACGCTCCTCCGAGTGGAGAAATCATGGCCTTTGTAGCGGAATGGAACCGTAGTCACAGGGACACTTTTCCGGCAAGAATGTGCAGCCTCGATGAATTTTTTGAGTTGGTGTCTGCACATGGGAGCAATCTGCCGTCCTACCGTGGGGATTGGAACGATTGGTGGGCCGATGGGGTAGGATCGACGATGAACGCTGTCAAAGCCTTTCGCGACGGACAACGGACGTATCAGCTCGCAAAAAAGCTTGATCCAGAAGGGATGTGGGCAAGTAAATTACTCCAGCAGGAGGCTGAGGACAAGCTGATGCTCTATGCAGAGCATACGTGGGGATATTCTTCCTCCGTGTCAGAGCCGTGGAACACCTTGGTCAATGACCTCGACCTCCGTAAGACGGCACATGCTGTCAACGGCACAGTTGCCGCAGCAGAAAATCTCGATCGTATTCTTGCAGGCAAAGCGGAGGTGTCCATCTCTGCAAATCGCGACAAGGCGTTTCGAATCATAAATCCTCATGATATTGCTGTGCATGACGTGGTCACGATTGAGATTGAATATTGGGAGATGGTTGACGGGGAACCAGTCAATGATGTGAATGTTCGTCGTCGACTGGCCGTGGTGGACGAGAAGGGGAATGTTTTGCCATCAGCGCTCAATCCAATTTCTCGCGCTATTGAAATCGAGGTGGAAGTTGGGCTTTCGCCTCGCGAAGAGAAAAGGGTACAGCTCGTGCTTCAGCAAACCTCTCCAGCCATTCTCTCGGAACGACATGCGTCGATGGGGGCTGAAGGCATCCGTGATGTGGAGCTCGCGACCAACACGGAAAAAGCGACAGTCTATGAGCTGCAAAATGAGTTTTATCACATCGTGTTTGATGAAACAACGGGCATCCAGGACATCGTTGACCGAAAAGATAGGACAAGCCTACTTCATCCACAACGCGAACACGCCCCATTTGCGGGCATTTATGAATGGACACCAATCGAGACGTCAGCGACGGACGTGCGAAGGAAAATGGGCCGTAATCGCAAAAGTGTAGCAACGAAGCGGTACGTAAGCAAACTCTGTAACATTGAAGTGAAAACAAAAAACAAGCTATATGTTGAGATGCTACTGTCCTTTACGCTTGAGGGCACTAAAATGTATCAGGTCGTGCTGAAGGCTTATTGGCATGTGCCGAAGTTGGATGTCATGGTTCGCTTCCATAAGGACAGCTGTTGGGAGCCGGAAAATCTCTATATCGCCCTACCGTTTATGACTGGCCATGAGGAAGAAATGTGGATTGAGAAAACAGGCTGTATCCTACGTCCGGGCATTGACCAGCTTCCGTATTCCAACGAAGCATTTTACCTGATCCAGGACGGTGCTGCGTATGTCGCTCCGAAAAAGACGGTGCACATCGCGATAAAGGATGTACCGTTAATCACGCTAGGATCCTTAAAGGCGAAAGCTGTGACTTTACACGAGTCGAATCCTAAACTACAAAACGAACCCCTCTACTCATGGGCGATGAACAATTTTTGGGAAACCAATTTTAAAGTTGATTTGTCAGGTTTCTATGAGTTTCAATACACCATTTGGACGACCCATGAGCCCATTGATGCCGAGGGGGCCATCGCCACGTGCAAGCGGCTGAACCAAGGATTGATCGGGTATCCAAGTGCGTGAAATAGGGGAGATTGACATTATGCTGAAAGGATTGAATGAAGGTGGACAATGAAAAAACGATTGAGGAGATACAGCAGAGGTTAACTAAAATTGAAGAGACGCTTAGTAAAATCCAGGCGCAGAATCATTCTCGCATTAACTGGAGGGTTGTCATCGCTACACTGATAGTGAGCATAGGGACAGCCTACATTTTATTAATTATTTACATTTATTTTCTACAAAACGTTTAAGCAAATATATGCTAAGAGGCAGTGATTTCCGATCGGTCATCAAGTTTCCATAATGTAACCATGCTGTAAATTGGTTTCGCTGTCATACATGGTATAGTAAAGAGCAGAAGGCATACTTACGGAGGTGGCTGAGGATGAATAAGACTTGTAAAGTAGTGGGCATTACGGCCGTAGCTATTATTGGCTTTGCTGGCTGGTTGTCGTGTTACCGTTCAAGCTGCAGTGTGAAGTATAGCTAATACAATCGTCGAAAACGCGTGCTGGGGGAAGGAACCTCTAGCACGCGTTTTTTTATGATGTTTTTTGGTCTTTCGCAAGCGTTAAACGATCCTGCCTGCCGAGATTCATTTGTTAATGAATATTTGTTCATTCGTTGAGATTGCTTTTCCTCTTGGTGTTGTTAACACGCATGACTCGCACAAAATATTTGACAACAAAACTTGGCATGTGTATAGTATGGGTATGACAACAAAACTTGGCAGATTGTTCGGAGGTATTTGATGAACAAAGATGAAATGAAATCTTGACGAAAAAGATTTATTTCAGTAATTGTCCAGCTTAGAGAAGGGAATAGACATGCCTATTTTCAAATTGTCTGGACGAATCAAAAAAAAAATTTGAGATTATATGAGAGGAGCTTTTACATGCTACATGAATTACAAGAGACTTATTTTAATGTATTTCCTGGTCTGGAAGGGAACATATTTTTGCAATTGCTATGCCTCTTTGTTCTTTCTCTGATCCCATTTTTTGAAGCTCATGGGGCAATACCGTTTGGCGTTATTTTAGGAACACCTACGATACCAGTCGTTATCACGGCAGCAGCGGGGAACTGGTTGTCTGTTATGGCGTTTATTTGGGGTGTGAGTAAGCTTCGTTCTAAAATGGCTAAAAAGAAGCAAAAGAAAAAAGAACCAAGTAAACGTGCGATTAAAGCAAGAGGGTATTTTGAGAAGTATGGGGTTCCTGGCGTATCCTTAGCAGGTATCATCTTAGGGTTCCACTTAGCAGCGGGTATTCCGCTAGCGGCAGGCGTTAATAAGAGTTATGTGAGTTTGTGGATCACCATTTCAATTATTCTAGGTTCCATTTTGGTTGGCGTATTAGCTGCATTTGGAGTAAATCTTTTACATTAATAGAGCATGAATATTGTTGGGGTAGTTGTATACTATAACGACAAATGAGTCCTCATTTTTGGTTCACATTAGTGAATCCCAGCAATTCTATTATATGCAATGTAAAAAACGGTCGACGTCAAAGATGACGTACGACCGTTTTTGTAAATTCTATTTACCGAACGGGACAAGCGCCTGTGTCACACCCATCAGAACCGAGGTCTAATTCTTGCTGTGTTTTTTCGAATTCATTTAGAAGCGATGCGTCGAATGGCTTCATCTCTACTTTGCGTTTATAGTACTCTTCTTCAGTGATCTCTTCATAAGGCATTAACGGGTACACGGCATCGTCTAACGGCAAGAACGAAACAGCAACTACATTGTCCCAATGCTCCCAAACCCATTGTTCAACGTCCTCCCATTCATCAGAGCGAACGGTGACTGTGATGGAGGTGTTATGTTCCGTGTAGTGGTCTTGAAACATTTTATACGTTTCCAGTTGTTCGATGGCGCTTACTTGGGCTTTGACGACTTTAGCCGTTGATTGAACAGGAAATTCAACAACGAGAGTTGCTGCATTTTCCCATGTCTGTCCCGATTCAGGAAGAATAGGATAGCCAAGTGCAGTGACAACCTTAGCGAGAGGATCGTGTGCAGAAATACGAACCCGTCGAATAAAGAAAGGTGAATGGCTTCGATGGATGCCTGAAGACACCGAAGGAAGCTGGCTCAACGTCCCTTCAGGTTTTACCGTTGTTGCGAGAAGCGAAGGGTTGACGCCCAATTTTTTCGCGTACTCGTCTACAGTGTTACGAACGATACGTTTCAGCGTGCGTAACAAATCAATTTGTTCTTCTGTCGTTAGTCCCACTGCGTCCACCATGTCAAAGTAGCCTGTGACAGAACATCCAATTAAGCGATCTTTCTCTTTCTGTGCGTTCCAACGTTCAATTTCAAGCTCCGGAAGAGTCATTCGGAAACCGAGGCGAGCGGACAGCTCAAACGCACGATACAGCTTCGTTTTTTGAAGTTCCCCATCCTCCACAAAGGACAGCATATTGACAGTCGAGAGATTGCAAAGCCCTCGATCCGCTAAAAGAATCTCCGCGCACGGATTTAAGCCTGCAAAATCTTCTCTGCGTTTTCTTCCAGCTTTTGCATTGACGAAGCCACGTTCGCCTGTGAACCTCATGTTCTTAAAATTCTCATGAAGTTCCTCTCTAGTAGGCTTGTCTTCATAAAAGATGGAATTATTGCTCATGCGCCGATGAAGAATGTCCTGGTTTTCTTTCCATTCACCGTTTTCCTGATAGTACATGTTGTTTTTGGCATGTTCGATGTCCATATCATCCTTTGAGGCAAGGTTAATTTCTGAGCTTCTCCGGACACCTCCAGAAACAACGTTTTCCGCAATAATGTTGCCGATATCAAGAGCATCAATGGGCATCAGCTTCCCATTCGTCTTCATCATGACTTTGTGAACCTTATGGAACATGGTTTCTAGTGACGTATGACCAGAAGATGTACCACCAAAGCGGACGAGTTTTTCTCCTTTTCCACGCACATGATCAAAATTCACGGTAATATGCTCTACATTTTTGTAAAGGAAGGATGTTAAAAGCTTGAAGTACAGTTCAAGAGCTGTAATCCACCCTTCCTTAGAATCTCCGACAAGAATGGTTGCACGATTGCCCTCAATATCTAAGTTAGTAAACTCCTTACGCAATTCCTTTTGAATCGCAAGGTATGGCTTGGATGTTAGTGAAATTCCAGTTCTAAATGAGGGGATTTTTTCTACATCATAAGGCATGGTTCGAAAACCCACACCTGACCCGATCATTAAGAGGTAAAACTGTTCACAGAATCCCTCGAAACTATCCATGACAAGAAACGAACAATTGAAATTAGCAATAGGGAATGAATCCGCTACGTCTGTCCCGCCGACCCATAGTGTTCTTCCACTAGGAAATTGACGTAAATAGAACATGTTCTCAAATAGCTCCTCAGCTTCTTTGCGAAGGGCTTCAATGTCAGCTCCCGGATGAAACCTTCTTTCCAGGTCAATATTGTATTCAATTGCTCGCTTGATCGTCTCTTCCCATTGCTCACGTCTGCCTTCTTGTTCAAGGAATCGACTGTACGTCCGTAGGTAAACAAATTCACCTAGCTCAGTGAATGGAACACGTCTAGATGCGTAAGTAGCTAAAAACTCGTTGGCTAGATAATGAAATTTAGTGATTGTCGTCATTGTGATTGTACTCCTTCATATGTGCAATAATTTCTATATGTAGTACTTATTAATGATTTATGAACAATATATTGTGTTTTTCATCTTATTTATACCGTATATAGAGACAATAAGTCAACGGAATTTCTGTGACGAATAACAGTCTTTTTATTACATATTTTCAAAATTTGGTTCTAGAGAACAAAACAAAAAGCACCACCAGAAATGTCGGATTGTTGCTTAACAAACACCAACAGACTGAAGAGGTACTCTATGATAATACATGTCATTGTTTAGTTAAGGATTTGCCTTAAGAAGTCGTAAAAGCATCGGTACATTCCAATCGAGATCGTGAAATTCGTGATTCGTTCTAATGGTTCGGGGGAGGAAGCAACAACTTCCTTAATGTTGTTGTTCAACAGCAAAATACAGCCCGTTGTCATGTCTGAGCTGACACATCAGGGAAAGCACATTGCGGCTTAGCGAAGTGAGGACCTCATACGTCTCGCGATCATTTTTTTCAATTAGATTTGCAAACGCCTCTGCTTCAAACTGCATTTTATTTTCTTCTGATGAACGGACAGCGAGCTCGATAGGATCCGCTGAGCGATTGTCCAACCATTGAATTTCTTCAATTCCAGCGATGTTGTCAAACTTTAAAGTGCCATTAACCCCATGGATTTCATTGTGTAAAAAGGAGTTGCTGTTTTTGGCCTGGAAAATCGTTACGGAAAAGCCTTCGTATTGAAGAACAATCGGTCCACCGCCGTCAACGCCTGTGGAAATGATCTGTGGATTGTACGTCGCGCTTCGTGGTACGCCAAACAGTGCAACAGCTGTATAAAGGGGATAAACGCCTAAGTCAACGAGCGAACCTCCTGAGAAGTTAAGCGAAAAAATATTGGGCTCTTCGCCTTCCAGCACTTGATCGTAACGAGAGGAATACTTAGCAAACACAAAAAACGCGCTGTGAATATCGCCAACGCGGCTGACATGCTGCTGAAGTTCCTTGAAATTAGGCTCAAACATATGTCGAGCGGCTTCTAGTAGATAAACGCCATGCTCGTTTGCGATTGTATGGGCACGGTCAAATTCGTCAAGCGTTGAAAATACAGGTTTTTCAACGATGACATGCTTTTTTTCTTTCAGAAAGGCAATCGCCTGTTCGAAATGCAAACTGTTTGGTGACGCAATATACACTGCGTCAATATCGTCGGATTGTGCCATTGCTTCTATGTTTGTATAGATATCTGTAACGTGAAAGGGTTCAGCAAAGGTTTTGGCGCGCTCATGATTTCGTGAATAAACAGCATTCAGAGTCCATTTGCCTGATGCGTGAGCGGCAGCCACAAACTCCTCTGTAATCCAGTTAGTACCGATTATTCCAAGTCTCATGTGGTTCGATCCTTTCTATGAAAAGGGTGTTTTTGATAGTGTACCACAGGGGAGAACGAGATCGGAATTGAGGAGAATCACGCGTGTAGCACGATTGAACGAAAATTCGCTTGTTAAAAAAAGAAGCCATCGTATGTAACGATAGCTTCTCCTTTAGCTCATGACAGAACGATTCGGCCTTGTTGTTTAAGATCTTCCTTTAGCTTCTTCTTGACGACCTTCGCGGCATTCACTTTCGTATGCAGAACAGGGGAGACATAACGCTCATAGGCACCGCTCGTGATGGCCAATTTGATATCATTCGCTGTATGGCATTCAACGGCAAATGTATTTTTAACGGCCCCTAAATGAATCGGATGGTGTGCGTCGCTTCCACAAACTACGGGAACCCCATGAGAGTCTCCAAACGCAATCACGCTCTGTTGCATGTTCTCAATCCCATGCTCGTGCATGTCCTTGCCATTCAAATCAAATGCGTCAAGGCGCTGAAGAAGTTCTGGCGGATGCTGTTGCAGTGGCGTTGACGTTCGGAGCGGATGGGCGCCAATCACTAACAAATCCTCGGCTTCCACTGCGTCCAGAAGCATTGAAAAGGGCATAAATTGACCTTCTTCCGTATGTCGATCAAGCAGGTGGCGCAGACGGAGTAGCTTATCCTTATGCCCGATGCAGAGAATGTGACCGACCTCCTTCACGTCGACCTCCATCCCGGTAAATACTTTAAAATCATTCACCAAATAATAGTCGTGGACGTAGGGGAAATGCTGATCAAGTGTCTCGTATATCGTATGAAAATGTTTCGTGTTGAAGTGCTCAGTAAGTGCGATGGCTGTTAGCCCAGCCTCTTTTGCATTGAGAATAACTTCGTTAAAGTAGTTGAGGTCAAAATCAACCTTTTTGCTTAGCTTGACATGGGTGTGAAAATCAATAATCAATCAAACAACGCCCTTTCTTACAAATAATATGGGAACCAAACCCCAACGGCGTAAACGCCGCCGGTAATAAGGATGGTCATGCAAAGAAATTGAATATCTAGACGAGTTATTTTCATGTAGGCAAGCTTGAGTTTTTTCGCCTCTTTGCTTTCTTGTGTATAACTGAAGCCGCGAATCTCAAGGGCCTCAACAGTCGTTCGCGTGCGTTTGGCCATGTTCAGCATCATCGGATAAAAGGCCATGACGCACATTTTTGCGTAGTACAGAATATAGCGAGTGTAAAGCACGCCAGGCTTTTCGGGCTGCTTTCCGCGTAATCGGAAGGAATGAATGATGTTTTGGAATTCTTCGATAAGCATTGGGAGCATGCGGTAGCCATAGGAAACCCCGAAGCTAAACCGCCCAGGCACACCTAGACTAACAAGGCCATCACTGAATTTCTCAGGGTCCATGCTCGTAAACACAGCCATGCTGCAGAGAGAGACAATGGACACTTTCAACGTCAGTGGGATGATCGCGACCGCGGCCATAAAGCTGTTTCCGAGAAAGAGAGCGGCAAACACAATGTACGTAAATTGCGAGATAACGCCAAAGAAAAACAACACAATCAACAAGGGGCTCACCTTTGTTGTGTACGTAAGGATGGCCATCATAAGCGTTAGACCGACCAATATCGTGAGATTGTGTGTTAGCCACGGAAGCACAGAAAAGACGAGCACCCAAATCATCAGCATTCGTGGATCTAGACGCGACAGCAGTGTTCTTTCATTTCCATATGCGGTTCGCATAAGTTCAATCTTGATCGTTTCAACGGAAAGCTTGCTAAAAAGCTGTTGTAAGCTGCTCAACGTCGATCACCTCCTTTTGAACCATCGCGACAAATTCATCGACACTTAGCGCTGCCGGGGAAATGTGTAGCTCATGGCATAGCGCGACGATTTGCGGAGGCACCAAGGAAGCTTCATCCAGCAAATGCTTGCGAGTAAACAGCTCTCCTGGAGATACATCCGCCAAAATGCTGCCTTTGTGAAGGACAATGACACGTGATGCCCACTCGGCGACAAGCTGCATGTCATGGGTGGCGACAATGGTTGCTTTGACCTCCTGCTTGACGTCCTTCAGCATTGAAATCATTTGCTTTCTCGTCGCTAAATCCAGGCTAGCTGTTGGCTCATCAAGCAGGACGAGGGAGGGCTGTGTGGCCATGCCAATCGCAAGAGAAGCTCGTCGTTGTTGACCGCCGCTGAGCAGTCGTCCGTCACGATTCGCCAACTCTTGAAGGCGAAAGCGCTCCATAATTTGTTCCAAAAAGATGTCACGATTAGGTGTCTTTCGGGCATTTAAGTAGTACGCAATGTCTTTTGCGATGCAATCCTCAATAAACATTTCCTCGGGGTGCTGATAAATGTAAGCCACTTGCTCAGCCAATCGTTCAGGTGACGTTTTCGCTGTCAGCAACTCGCCGATATGAACAGTTCCGGATTGTGGACGTATCAAACCAGCCATCAATTTTAATAGCGTCGATTTGCCAGCACCGTTGCTACCGACAAGCGCGATATTTTCGCCTTCATTGATCTTCAAAGAGACCTCATCTAGCACGACCTTACGTTTCCTTGTGATGGATTTATATCCATAGCTGACGTTGGAGAACGTCACGAACCCTTCTCCCTCGGGTTGTACTGCTGTGAAAAGCGGACGTTGTGGCTCAAAGCGGTGCGTATGAAAATGCGTCGTCGCTTCTTGCATCCGAATCGGCAGAAGCTGTTTTGGAGATGTTTGAAAGGCGCTGGCCGCACTCGTCACTTGTGGTGGATACAGTTGAATGCGTTCTAGCTCCTCTACTTGGTTTAGCGCGTCCACGACCGGTTTCTTCCATTTGACAGAACCATTTTCCAACAAGAGCACCTGCTGACAATAGTCAGCGATAAATTCGGTGTGGTGCTCAATGACCAAAATCGTTTTGCGATAGACCTCGTGTAGCATTTTGAGTTTTTCGTAAAGCACGATCGCATGAGCAGGGTCAAGTTGAGCAACGGGCTCATCGATAATAAGAATGTCTGGGTCCATGGACAGTGCGCCAGCGAGGGCAACGAGGTGCTTTTGACCGCCACTTAGCTGCCAGATATACTCCTTCGCAAGATGTTCGATGTCCAAAATTCGTAAAGCATTCATTCCACGCTCTTTATAATCCTGATAACCAAAATTAAGTGGCGAAAAAATCGCTTCGTCGTAAACTGTTGGTCGAACGAGCTGGTGCTCAAAATCCTGGTATACATAGGCCACCTTTCTCGATAAGGCCGCGACATTGGAGGTCGTTGTTTCAAGTTCGCCAATTCGAACAACCCCTTCAAAGTCACCTACATAATAATGCGGAATTAAGCCGTTCATCGCCTTACAGAAGGTAGACTTACCAGCGCCGTTCCCGCCAATGATGCCGACAAATTCATTTTCTTGTATCGTGACGTTCACGTCTTTGAGTACCCATTCATCGCCACCGGGATATTTAAATGCGACGTTTTGAAATGAAATCATGAAGCTCCTCCTTCGTTCTTCTTAGGCCGCGCGGTCGTTTCCACTCGTTGTTGTTGGCTGGCTTCGTTTCTTCAAACGCGTTGCGACGTACCCAAGTAGAATGAGGGCGACACCAAAGGCAGAATAGGCGATCCATTCATAGCCGCCATCAAATTGAGCGAGGAAGTCTGGAGACCAGAAGGCAAGGTTGACTTCCATTTCTGCCATGAATTCACTGATCATAGCGACAAAGCTCAGAAAAATCGCAGCAACAATTAATCCGGGCGTGATAAATGCGCCAAGGGATGCATTGACGCGGCGCTCACGGGGCTTCATGCCAAGGAGTGGTTCGATTTTTCCATATAATCGAGGGGTGAGCAGTAATGTAGGGATAAGACCGAACAGCACACCAGTAATGACCATTTCATTTAGAAAGCTAACGGCTTCAAGGACGACAATGCTCTCGGGCAGCCCAGGAACCGCATCAAACCCATCGACACCGATCACGACCTTAAAAATATCGACGATGGAGCTAAGGAGTTGATCAATGCCCACCCCAACCAATGATGCAATCGCCAACTGCCATTTGCTTAGCGGGTTTCGAACGAGAAGACCTGCGATGTACATGGCTAAGGTAAGCTCGATGAAGCCCTCGATCTCCCCGATGCCACCAAAATCCCCCATGAGAAGACCAGCAAAAATGATTTTCCCGACAGATGCACCTACGGCGACATACAGCGGATGAAACAACGACACGAGGATAAGTGGGATGAAAGCAAAATAAGAAACTGAAAATTCGATAGGTCCAATTTCATTTTGAGGCAAAATTTCTGTAATCATCTTCGACAATCCAAAAAGCGTCATCGCCAAGATAAACACCATTGTTTTTTGAGCCTGTGTCAATGAATGTTCCTGCTGCAATTTCATGTCATTAACCTCCCTAATTTCAATGTTTTCTAGTTTAGAATAGTCTGGATTTGTGAAGGGAGTGTTAAGGGATTGTAAAATAATATCTTTTTGTAAAAAATGATAATTATATTTCATTTTTGTTGTATAATTAAGGCATCAATCAATGGGGAGCGAGTGTATGGTCGACTTAGCACATGTGAAGCTGACGAAAGCGCAGCAAAAACTTGCCGATTTTATTTATAAAAACATGGAAGAGCTTCCGTTTTTAACGGAAAAAGATATTGCGGAGCACTGTGGAACGAGCGTGGCAACTGTATCGCGTTTTTGGGGAGCAGCAGGGTACGAAAATTTGAAGGCCTTCAAGCAGGCTATGAAAGATGAACAGGCGGTAACGCCAGCAAATAAGGTTAAGTCTGCATTGAAAACGTATAATGATACGTTCCTAAATCAGCTTGCCGATACGACAAAAGCACATCTTGATGAAACGTTAAAGCATACGACTGAAGCCGATGTGAAGGATGTGGTCGAATTGCTCGCAGGGGCTCGGCGCATATACCTTTATGGAGCGGGCTCGGCGCAAAGTCTCCTCAGCCTCTTGCAGTTTCGCCTCAGTCGTTTCGGTTGCGACGTCCTCGTATTCCCGCCAAGCGGTCATGAAATATTTGAAGAGTTGATTCATATTCAACAAGAGGATGTGATGGTCGTGTTTGGGTTTGTCCAATCGTCCCCTGAGATTCGTGTATTGTTTGATGTAGCGATAAAGGTAGACTGCCAGACCATATTGGTTACTGATTTATTGGTTTCTCCCATGAGAGAAGAAGCGACGAAAGTACTCTATGCGGAGCGTGGTGGTCGAAGTGATTTTCATTCAATGATCGCACCGATGCTGTTAATTGAAAGTCTAGTCGTTGCTCTTGGGAGGCAGCTTGGTGATGTTGCTTTACAAAAACTCGACCAACTGCACCGGCTTAGAAAAACGTACGAGCAGCAGCTTCCAAAAAAATGATGAGTGTGAAAGAAGGGCATGTCACGGCTGTAGGAGAAATAGACCTGCCCTTTCTTGTCCAACTTTGATAAAATGAACGTCAGTTGAATAGTATTTGGGGTGATGAGGAGATGCTTAACAAAAACGGCTACGTCCCGCTTTATGAACAGCTACGCCAGCAGCTACGTCAGCAAATTCTAAACGGAACGTACAAAAACGGGGACATGCTTCCGTCAGAAAACGAGCTCATGAAGATATACAGCATCACAAGAACGACGATACGTAAGGCGATGAGTGCGCTTGTTCAGGAGGGATTGATTCAGCAAATACACGGACGAGGGACTTTCGTTAGCTTCAAAGAAGTCAAAAAAACGATTTGGAACTTTCAAGGCTTCTCGACCCTTGCTAAGGAGCGGAATGAAACACCTGTGTCTCGAGTGCTTGAACATGCTGTCATTACTAAAAATGGGAATGAGTTTTTGAAGCTAGTAAGACTAAGGGGTATGGAAAAGGATGGGCATATCACTTGGATGACGCTTGATGAATCGGAGCTGCCTCTGGCGCTTTTTCCAAAGCTTGAGACAAACAACTTTGAACAGCATTCCCTCTACGACATTCTTGAAAAGACGTACAATTGTCCACCGCGGCATGTGAATTTAGATATCCTTCCGATTTTAAGTGACGATCGTACGATGGATTTGTTTAGTCTGTCCACGCAACAGCCTTTGTTAAAAGCTCAGGGAGAGGTCTTTGATGACAACGGACAATGCATTGAAACGCTAAGTGTTGTCTACGGCCAGCAGTTTACCTTTAAAATGGCAAAAACCATTTGATCCATAACCCTGGGCCTAAACAGCCCTCTTGACGCTCAGAATGAAAGCGTTTATACTTCATCTTGTACGTACGAGTGTACAAGTAACTTTTGAGTAGTAACGAAAGGTGGATTTCCTTTGTCTTCTTACGATAAGATTGCAGGCACACTATATGGTATGGCGATTGGTGACGCACTTGGCATGCCCTCTGAGCTTTGGAACAGAGAAAAAGTAAAACGCTACTTTGGTCGCATCGACACATTTCTTGATGGACCACAGTCAAATGAGGTGGCTAAATATTTTACAAAAGGTCAATTTACAGATGATACGTCGCAGGCCTTGCTGTTACTTGATAGTTTGATTGAAAACGATTTTGCTCCAGACGAAGCGATTGTGGCCAAGAATTTAATGGCTTGGTCGTACAAGGTCAACGCATTTGAAGAGAACATTTTAGGACCTAGTTCGAAGGCTGCTCTTACCGCAATCAAGGACAAGGAGGATCCTTCGCCATTCACGTCAAAAGCATTAACGAATGGTGCTGCGATGCGTATTGCGCCGATCGGCTGCTTGTTCCGTCCCGATGAGAAAGAAGCGATGGTCGATAGGATTGTCACGCTCAGTAAAGTGACGCATTCGACGGATGTAGCGTATGGAGGGGCGGCGATGATTGCCATGTCTGTAAGCGCTGCAATAGAGGATGATGATTGGGATACGATCATGGAAAAGGCGATAGAGGTCTATTCGATCGCTGAACAAAAGGGTTCGTTAACGTTTAGTGCTTCTATTCCAGAACGCCTCCGGTTAGGAATGCTTTATGCCAAGGAACTGGCGAATGATGAAGAAGCGTTCTCGCAAAAAATCTACGACGTCATTGGCACAGGAACAATGACAAGTGAGTCTGTTCCGGCGGCTTTAACGATCGCCTATTATGCAAAAGACCCTAAACGATGTGCGTTGTTATGCGCGAACCTCGGTGGAGACACCGACACGATTGGGGCAATGGCAACAGCCATCTGTGGAGCGAAAGCAGGATTCCACGGTCTGCCTCAGGAATGGGTCAAAGTAATTGATCAGTACAACGAGCAGTCGATTCAATCCTATGTTGATCGAATCGTCAATCAGCTAAAGAAAGGATAACGTAGCATGGAACAAAAAACAGGCTCTTCTTTGTTTCTTACAGATGCAGAAAAAACAGCAGGTCCTAAAGACTTATTTTTCATCTGGTTTGCTGCCAATATGGGCGTTTTAGGCATTGTGTATGGAGCGATTATTGTTGGGTTTGGATTGAGTTTTTTCCAATCTATGCTCGTTGCGATTATCGGACCCTTATCTTTTCTCTTGGTGGGCTTAGTCAGTCTTTCAGGAAGGGACGCAGGAGCGACCACCTTTGTATTGTCGAGAGCAGCGTACGGCTTCCGGGGTAACTATATCCCGGCCATGATTGGGTGGATTACGCAAATTGGTTGGTTGACTGTAAACGTTTCAACAGGGACGTTGACCATCCTTGCCCTTCTCAGCCAGTTCGGAATTGGAGCGGGAACGACAACGACAATTATTGGCTTAATCATTTTTGCAGGCATGGTGATCGTTTCAAGCTTCTTTTCTCAGGAACGGCTTGTCAAAATGCAGACGTTTTTCACCTATGTGTTTGGTGGACTTACATTGCTTGTTATTGCAATGCTGATCCCTTCTACAAATTGGGGGCAACTACTTTCGATGGAGTCCGGTTCATGGGTGACAGGATTTCTACCGGCATTGGTTTTCTGTATGATTGGGACGGGTATGACATGGACAAAGGTAGCGGCAGACTATAGTCGGTTCCAGAAAAAATCAAACTCATCTTTATCCATTATGGCAAGTGTCACGCTTGGTGCTGCCATTCCTTTGATCATCATTATTGGTGCTGGTGTGCTTCTCGCTTCTTATGTGCCTGATTTAGCAAGCGCTTCAAATCCAATTTCAGCGATCATTGATAGTGGCGCTTTGCCGCATTGGGTCGTTGTCTTATATACACTTGCTGCCCTTGGTGGATTAACACCAATGTGTTTTATCGGTCTTAAATCTTCTGGACTCATCATGAAAAGCTTTAATATTGAAATGAAAGAATCCACAGTGATTGTCATTCATTCTTTAATTATTATCGTGATTCCCATCTATGTTCTTATCGTTTCAAACAGCTTTATGTCCTTTTTCCAAGCCTTTTTAGGAGTGTTAGGAATAGGACTGGCCGCATGGGTTGCTGTCTTTGCCGTCGATTATTTATGTTTAAGAAAAAATGGCTACGACGCCAAACTCCTCGAGGATGAAAAAGCTAACCCCGTCAATAGGAAAGGTGTCATTAGCTGGATTGTCGGCGTGTTGGTTGGCGCAATGTTTACGAAATCCAGCTTGTATACAGGGCTTTTTGCGGTTGGAATATTTGCTGAAAGCAACCTCGGCGTATTCTTTACGCTAGTAACGAGCGCTATGCTCTACTTGATCCTCATTCAATTCGGGAAAAAAGATGACCAGTTTAGGAGGAACTAAAAATGAACGTGCAAGGAACGTCAAGCGCACGCAAAAAAGTATTGGTCCTGGGGAGCGCGATTCTTGATGTCATTTTAGGTGTTCCTCAATTGCCTACGAGCGGGCAAGATATGTTCGCCGAGCAAAAAGAGAGTATTGTAGGTGGATGTGCTTATAATGTGTCCAATATTTTAAAACATCTTCAGGTGCCATATGATTTGATGGTTCCAGTAGGTGAAGGTGCGAACGCGAATCAAATTCGTTCACAGTTGGAACTAGATGGTCATGACATTGTTCTTGATATCGATACGGGGGACAATGGCTGGTGTCTTTCGATTGTCGAAACTGACGGGGAGCGGACTTTTATTACGGTGCCTGGGATTGAACATTCATGGAAAGAAGAATGGTTTGACCACATTGATATGAGGGACTACGACTATATCTACATCTCAGGCTATTCTTTTGAAGGCCCATCTGCAGACGTGATGTTAAATGGACTGAAGAAGAAAGCGGCGCACGCCAAAATTATCTTTGACCCATCGCCACGTGCTTCGTATTTAGACAAAGACAAACTGGAAACGCTGTATTCCCTAAATACGATCATTCATTGCAATCGTTCAGAGCTTCATGCATTGACTGACGAGGTTCATTTAGAGCGGGCAGCAAGCTCGCTGCACGAACGGACTGGCGAGCCTGTCGTGGTGACCTTAGGAGGAGAAGGATCGTTTTATATCAACAACAAAGTGCTCGGCACTCGTTCAGAGCCGCCCGTGATTCCTGTAGATACGATTGGGGCAGGAGACGCCCACACAGGAGGGTTTATCGCGGGGCTTCTCGAAGGCAAAAGCCTCGAGGATGCTTGTACACTTGGAAATCAAATGGCGAATAGAGTTGTTCAAGTGCAAGGTGGAAAGCTCCCTTCTTAAAAACCACTTGTTGACATAGGGTCAAAGTGCTCTGCGCATGACATGATTGGCTCCTCTCTTTCCCTTATTGGGGAGCGTGGGTCAATCTAATCGGCGTGACGTGTACTTTTGACCCTCTTTTTGTTGCAAATTTTAGTGATACGAAATCGAATAAGAGTTCGAAAAGCGCCTCGGTAAAATTCGACCAAGCTTAAAAAGCATGTCTCCTAACATGTCGTGAGATCCGACTCATATATACAGTAAAGGAAGTTAAATCTTACATTAGGAGTGATTGTTTTTGGCTTGTTTCCACCCAGATCTAGAGCGTGAAACGGTTGAAGTGCCAAGAGACATTTTTGCAGAGCTGTCATCCGCCATCCCCGGCGATCCAAGAAGGTTGATGGTGAGCGATAATCCAGAAACGTTGGATGCAGACATCTTCATTGAAACCAATATTACGCTTTGGCACGACGTCGTGAAAACGAGTGACACCTGTGTGAAGCATCGAATTTTCGGTTGGCACCTAAATCGAATGAATGCGCCGATACAAGTGGGCATCACGGTGGAGAATTTTGCCCAAGATAATGCCCTTCAAATTCAAGACGTTGTCCGCCAGCAGCATTTTAATCCACGAGGCTGGCTGATGGAGGTCGGACAATGCTTGGCAAAATCGTGCATTAGTGGAACACTGGAGCAGATTGAGGCCGTTGACAATGTTGTTGAGGGTGGTGAGGTCGGTCTTTTGGAGGTCGCCTCTGTACCGGATGAAGCATTGTACGGCTTTATCTACGAGTTCTCTATCGTACGAAGCAAAGGTTCTGCAGATTTGGATTATGTCATTCGGACTGTAGCGAGTCAGGATTTATGCGCAAACGTACGTCACATTACTGAAGAGCCGATTCCAAATGATCTGCCTCATCCACGAGGGAGCTGGCCATTTTCAGAAACCGTTGGTACAACGGGCATGTACGAGGTAGGTACAGCAAAACTGTATCGGACGTGTGCGCCAGAAGCTTTGGACAAAGGCGAGCCTGTTGACGCCATATTTGTCCCTGAAACAAGTGATGTCCCGGGATCAAGAGAAAATATTGGGCAATATGGCGCTGTGTATACGGTGCAAGTCCCAATTTTGAACAACACGGAGGAAGAAAAAACGGTTCATATTCGCGTCAATCCAAGAGGAGGCGCATTTGCCGGCGCTGCGGAGATCAATGGTGAAGTGTATGGCATCCCATTGCTGCGACCATATAATGACACAGCGCTCATTGATGCGTATTCAGCTCCACCTGGCGTAAGTCTGTACACCTTTCGCTACATGACAGCAGGTGCATCAAGCCTTCCGCTGGCGATCTATTTGACAACGGTTTAAGTGAACAGAAGAAGGTATGGTGCTCGAACGCGGGAGGAGTGCTCGAAAATCGGAGGTTAGTGCTCGAAAAACCGGTCTGATTGCTCGAAAATCGGAAGGAAGTGCTCGAAAAAGACGGTTCAGTGCTCGAACGCGGGAGGAGTGCTCGAAAATCGGAGGTTAGCGCTCGAAAAACCGGTCTGATTGCTCGAAAATCGGGAGGAAGTGCTCGAAAAAGACGGTTCAGTGCTCGAACATCAGAACGTGCTCATCGGTGGGCACGTTCTTTTTGTCCTCTCCTTGAATGTGATCCTTTACAAAACTATTACAATCCGCTGTATTTCGCAGTGGTATACTTTTTCTAGGTCTTTGTTCCTAACCCCGGATGAACAACTTTAGAGAGGTGAATATGGCGATGCGTTTCACATTGTTTCGAAATATTTCTATTGGATGGAAATATGGGGCTGTGCTTGCGAGTGTCATTTTTTTGTTTACCGTGTCTGCGGTATTGGTGTATGTAAACTTACATAATGTGCAAAAAAATGTGGAGACGTTGCAAAACCGCAGTGATTTGGTTTCAAACATTTCTCAACTTGAGTCTCTGTATCAAGCGAAGGATATCCGAATTGCTGATTTTATCTTGGCTCCTGATAGTAAAATACTTGAGGAGTTTGCTGATAACCAAAACAGTATTTCGCTGCTCATGGAACGTATTAGGCCGTTCATTGCTAGTGCCGGAGAACAGGAATTTTTTGATGAGATTGTTGAAAAAGATCAGGTGATTAATGGCCTGTTTCTGAATAAATTAGTACCTGCTGTAGAGAACACAAACACAGCACTTGTTATGGAGCTTAGATCAGATGCACGTGATATTCGAGATGAAACTGTTTTGGCTATTTCGAATTTACGTATGGTGATCAACAATCAGCAAACCCAGACGGTGTATGAGGCGAACGAAGGCCTTGTAGATACAGTGGTCATGCTAGGTACTTCGATTATCATTTCTGCCATTTTTGGTGCATTGCTTGTGATGCTCGTCAATCGATTCATTCGCAAGCGTCTACAGCGGCTTATTAAAACGGCAGAACAGATTGCTGAGGGCAACCTGGCGATTGATGACACCAGCTCACAAAGCAAAGATGAGATTGGACAGTTGAGCCAAGCAGTGAATTCGATGAAAGCGCGCTTGCGTGAGATGCTCCATCATATTACGGTTGTGTCTGAAACGGTCAATCGTCAAAGTGATGAGGTTAGTCTTTCTGCCTATGAAGTCACGGATGGTAGTGTACAGGTGGCGTCTACCATGCAGGATCTCGCATCGGGGTCATCTGACCAGGCTCAAGCCGCAGCTCATCTGTCGGAAACGATGGCGGAGTTTATGAGCGCACTTGAAGAAGCAAGCACGTACGGAGGTCAAATCGTTACCGTGTCTAGTCATGTACAGGGGCTCACAGAAGATGGAAGACGCATGATGAATTTGTCACTGGATCAAATGCGCTCGATCGATCATATTGTAAAAACCTCGGTAACAAAGGTGCGCCGATTAGAGAAACAGTCCCAGCAAATTACCTCCTTGGTTGAGGTCATTAAAGACATCGCAAAGCAAACCAATTTACTTGCGTTAAATGCAGGCATTGAAGCAGCGAGAGCTGGTGAACAGGGGAAAGGATTTGTCGTCGTTGCCAGTGAGGTTAGGCGGCTTGCTGAGCAGGTGGCTTCATCAGTTGCTGACATCACGATCATTGTCGACGGCATCCAAGTAGAAACAAACGGTGTCGTTTCGTCTCTGGAAGATGGGTATCATGAGGTCACTCAAGGCACGTTGAAGCTTTCCTCCACAGGTGAGACCTTTGACCTTATTGGCCGTTCGGTTACAGATATGGCAACCCACAGTGAGGTTATTTCTCGTCATTTAACAGGAATGGTCCAAGGAAGTCAGCAAATGGAAGATAAAATTATCCATATAGCTCACGTTGCAGAGGAAGCTGCAGTCATTGTCGAGCAAGCATCCGCCTCGGTAGGGCAGTGTCGATATGCAATGGAGGACATTACGGGAAGCTCGAAACAACTTGCCTTACTTGTGGAAGATTTGAACGGTCTCCTGAAAAAATTCTCAACACAATAAGATTCAATAGCTGTTAAGGTCTGTAAAAGACTTTAACAGCTTTTTCGGGACTTTTGTCATACTTATAAGCCTTGCTTTGTCATCTTCCATGACATAAAAACATAGGTGGAGCCCTAACGAAGGGAAAGAAAAGGTGTTATAATGAAAAGGAGTTTTTTTCATACATAAGTCCTATAAAATGTTAAAAATAGACGAAAATGAAGGTCTTTAGTAGATTTTCGTTTGTGAGTTTCGACTCAGTTGGAAAGCGGTTTATGTGACGATTGTAAAAGTGGTGGGAAAACGAAGAAAGGGTGCAATTATGAAGACGTTATGGAGAAATGTGAAAGTTGGGCAAAAGTATGGTCTAGCTCTTGGTGTCGTTTTTGTTCTATTTATTAGCGCAGCAATTCTCGTGTATACACAGCTAAACGCCGTGGCGGAAGATGTAATCGATCTTGAAGCACGAGGGGACCGAGCCATCAAAATTACCGAGATGGAGGGCTTGTTTCATGCGAAAGACACGAGCATCGCGGACTATATCAATACACCGAATGAAGCGATCATTGAGGAGTTTTGGGCATCGACAGATAAAATGTACGTCATTCTAGAAGATATTGCTCCTTATTTAACATCCCCAGCTGCGCAGGAGTTGTATACGACTATTGCGGCCAATAATCAAGAAATGAACACTTTGTTCCTGAACGATATGGTGATGGATCTAAAGCTGGGAAACCGTGATCAAGCTCTTGAAACTAGGGAACAAGCAAAAGAACTTCGGGAAAAAACTGCGTCTCAATTGACAGAACTGAGTCAGCTTGTGAATGAGCAAAGGCAGCAGGCTTCGCTGGATGCAGAAGATAGCATGGAAGAATCGATCGTGACCCTTATTGTTAGCATCGTCATAGCAGTCATTACAGGCTCCTTAATCGTGTTTCTCGTCAATCGCTTAGTGCAGAAAAATCTTCAGAAAGTGATTGGTATGGCGACAGATATTTCTGAAGGCAATCTAGCTATTGATCAGAATGATTATAATGGTAAGGACGAAATTGGTCAGCTCAGTGCTGCAATGAATTCAATGCATTCGAATTTACGAGAAATCGTGAACCTAATTGCAAATGCAACGACAACAGTGAGCGTGCAGAGTGCTGAACTATCTCGGTCGTCCAGTGAAGTGAGAGAGGGAAGCAGTCAGGTTGCCGCGACGATGGAAGAGTTGTCTTCAGGCTCTGAAACGCAGGCTTTTGAGACCACAGAGCTTTCCAGCTCAATGCTTCAATTTACTGCGACCATCCAAGATGCAAATAAAAATGGAGAATACATATACTCGTCGTCCAATGATGTGTTGGAGCTCACAGGTGAAGGCAAGGAATTGATGGATGAATCAGTGAAACAAATGGGCACCATTGACTTTATCGTGAAAACGGCAATGGAAAAGGTACAATCGTTAGACAATCAGTCTCAGGAAATTTCACGTTTGGTGGCTGTGATAAAGGACATTGCGAAGCAGACCAACCTTTTGGCTTTAAATGCAGGCATTGAAGCAGCACGAGCGGGTGAACAGGGCAAGGGGTTTGCTGTCGTTGCTAATGAAGTCCGCCTCCTTGCCGAGCAAGTGTCGGTATCGGTTGCTGACATTACAGGCATTGTGCAGGGCATCCAAACTGAAACGGCCGATGTGGTGGGTTCTTTAGAAACGGGATATGAAGAGGTCGAAAAAGGCACACAGCAAATTCGAACCACAGGCGCTCGTTTTGCAACGATTGATCATTCTGTTTCAGACATGGCTGAACGTATAAAGAAAGTGTCCGTAAACTTATCTGAAATGGTGCAAGGAAGCAAAAACATGAGCGACTCCATTAACCATATCGCAGCAGTGTCTGAGCAATCGGCTGCAGCAGTTGAGCAGACGTCTGCCTCTGTTCAACAAACAAGCAGTTCAATGGAAGAAATTACGTCGAATTCTGAAGAGCTCTCCAAGTTGTCGGAGCAATTAAACACGCTGGTGCGACGATTTACTTTGTAAGTCTCTTAGAGAGCGCATGAGAGTGTAACAATTGAAAGGCAAGCTCTTTTTTGGCAGGAACGACGTATAGCCAACAAACGCCGAAGTAACGCAGGTCGCCGCCATTGTGCAGGCGGCTTTTTTTATCCCTTCCTTCTGTTCTCCTTCGTATTTTTCATCTCTTTAAGGCATTGATCACAAAAGTCTTGACTTTGCCTTGAAATAGGCGTCAAATGGGAACAGAATGTGTCGAATGTGGCACTGTAAAAAGGCATCTGCATGGCTAGTATTGTAGAAGGGCAAGATGGAATGCAAAAGGAGATGTAGAAATGGTCGAAAAACCAGCATCAAAGGCAGTTGTTGCTGGATTGCTTTTAGGCATATTGATGGCAGCGATGGACAACACCATCGTGGCAACAGCAACGGGCAGAATTGTGACTGATTTAGGTGGTTTTGAACAAATTGCTTGGGTGACGGCCGCCTATATGGTCGCAGTCATGGCTGGCATGCCGATTTATGGGAAGCTTTCCGATATGTATGGAAGAAAACGTTTTTTTATTTTTGGTTTAGTCCTATTTCTCATTGGATCTGCACTCTGCGGAACCTCACAATCGATGAACCAACTCATTATATATCGGGCGATTCAAGGCATCGGCGGAGGCGCCTTAATGCCAATTGCATTTACGATTATTTTTGATATTTTTCCTCCTGAAAAGCGTGGGAAAATGACAGGTCTCTTCGGTGCAGTGTTCGGGCTTTCAAGTGTCATGGGTCCTTTGCTTGGTGCAATTATTACTGATACGATCGGCTGGCAGTGGGTGTTTTATGTCAACGTTCCTATAGGTGCTGTCTCCTTTTTCTTGATATGGCGGTACTATAAAGAAACGTTAGAACATAAAAAGCAACGTATTGATTGGGGCGGTGCCATCACATTGGTGTTAGCTGTCGTCTCCCTCATGTTTGCTCTAGAATTAGGTGCCGACGCTGGGTGGAGTTCTCCATTTATTGTATTTTTGTTTTGCAGCTTTGTTGTGCTGTTTGTCACTTTTTTATTTGTCGAGAAAAAAGCACAAGAGCCGATTATTTCCTTTTGGATGTTTAAAAATCGTCTCTTTGCCACGTCTCAGATCCTTGCTTTTATTTACGGATCGACATTTGTCCTCTTGGCAGTATACATCCCTATCTTTGTACAGGCCGTCTATGGTGGATCAGCCACAAGCGCAGGGTTTATCCTGACACCGATGATGATTGGGTCAGTGGTTGGAAGCATGGTTGGTGGAACACTGCAAACAAAAGTGAGCTTCCGGAATCTAATGATCGTATCCGTTCTCTTTTTTATTGCAGGCATGGCCTTGCTGGCAACGATGACTCCAGAAACATCACGCATTTTGCTCACTGTATTTATGGTATTGGCAGGTTTGGGCGTTGGGTTTTCCTTCTCATTGCTTCCGTCCGCCTCGATTAACGGGCTCGACGCACGTTATCGTGGCTCTGCCAATTCTACGAATTCCTTTTTGCGCTCGTTTGGAATGACGCTAGGGATTACGGTGTTTGGTACAATTCAAGCCAATGTGTTGCAAAACAAACTATCGGGGAACGTCGCAGCAGATCCACAAGCCCTGCTCCAGGCGAATATGCGTGAGCAAATGCCGCCAGAGGTTTTGAACACCATCGTTGCCGCGATGTCAGACAGCATCACCTCGATATTTTTCTGGGCGCTTATTCCGATTGCGATCGCAGCAATCACAATCCCTTTTATGGGGAATGAAAAGGTAGAACGCTCAAAGCCGATGACGCAAAAGTCGACTTGACGTTGACCCTCGTTATATGAAAAAACGACCCTTCTGAGTGAGTTGTGGTCGCTTTTTCATTGATAAATGAAAGAACAAGTGAAACTATCACTAGCGGAAAAACGTTTCTAAAGTAAATAGTAATCAATGGAGGTCTTGCAATTGTCAGCAAAACGTTTCGTCATTATCATGTTTCTCTTGTTAGGCGTTCTCTCAGGCTGCTCGCAAGGACAAGCCGAACAAAAAATTGTCACGATAATGGACATGGACAACAAAAAGCTAGCCACCTTTGCAGGAACGTATATTGGAGATAATTCAGCTGTTGTTTCGCTTATGAATTCATTGCCTGGTGGCGGCTTGATCAAAGAAATAAGCCTTTACGAAGAGTCTCTTCATGCGACCTATGGAACGGACGATACGTCGATAAATTATTGGTACGGAGATTCATCGACGCTACAAAGCAATGTGATGTACAATGCATTCTATACGACTCTGCTCATTCCAAATGCTAAAGCCATCCAGTTCACTATGCCAGAGACATCATTCACTGCTGAACGAGGTACTGTGTTGAAATGGATGAACGAGAATTTATCAGAGCTACCAGGTGAAGAATCAATCTGGGAGCAGGATAACGTCGAGAATTATTTACAACAAAACGGTAACCTCATTCAAGAGGCTGCTCTGTCAGATGATTTGAAACAAAGTTTTTTTAAGCAAATGCCTCTAGATCAATAAAAACGTGAACACAAAGTCGATGGACATCCGTTGCC
This sequence comes from Aureibacillus halotolerans, assembly GCF_004363045.1. Lineage (NCBI taxonomy): Bacteria > Bacillati > Bacillota > Bacilli > Caryophanales > Bacillaceae > Aureibacillus > Aureibacillus halotolerans. Next base: position 122,483 of record NZ_SNYJ01000004.1, on the reverse strand, counting down.
TTTGTGTTTTTTTGCATAACAAAGCATGTTTGTACGCTGATAAGGGAAACTACACAAGTCTATGGAAAATTAGCAAGCTGTTAAATTCTCCTAACAAAGGTTCACACCAGAAGGATGAAATAATTTGAAATTATATTGAATATATGACAAAGTTCTGTAATTCATACTTGACTTATAGGAATATAATCCTTACTATAGGAATATTCCTATATAGATAATATGAAAAAAGGGGTGTGGGGAGATGGACTTGTTTTTAACATTACTTATTTTGCTATTCGTCGCCGTATTTATTGCGGGGCTTAATTACATGGCTAGAAAGCACGTATCTTTCTCAAAGAGAGTGTTTTCTGCACTTGGTGTGGGGATCGTTTTTGGCTTGATTCTCCAGTTTCTTGCATCACCTGATGATTCGTTTTTACAAAACGCGATGAACTGGGTCAATATTGTTGGGAGAGGGTACGTTAATCTTCTGCAAATGATTGTTATGCCTCTCGTTTTCATCTCGATTCTAGCGGCATTTACACGATTGACGTTTACGAAAAACCTGGGAAAGATCAGTGGCCTTATCATTGCAGTGCTTATTGGTACAACTGCTGTAGCCTCGGTTCTAGGGATCTCAGCTTCGATAGGCTTTGATCTTGACGCAGAAAGCATCTTACAAGGAGAAGCTGAAGAAAGTCGTGGGGCCTCTCTAGTAGAGCGAACAGAAGGACTTTCTGCACCAACATTGCCTGATCAGATCCTTGAGCTTTTTCCGGCGAATCCATTCCTCGATTTAACGGGTGATCGTGCGACTTCTGTGATTGGTGTTGTTATCTTTGCCGCCTTTCTAGGTGTGGCTTACTTAGGTGTTTCGCGGAAGCAGCCGGAACAGGGGGAGTTGTTTAAAAAGATCGTTGATGCGGTGTACGCGATTATTATGCGCGTTGTGACACTGATTCTCCGCCTGACACCTTATGGGGTTTTGGCATTAATGATTCGAACCGTTGCGACAAGTGACCTAGGGGCAATTTACACGCTCGGAAAATTTGTTATAGCGTCCTATGTGGCTCTTGGCGTTATGTTTGTGATTCATCTCGTCATTCTTTCTATCATTGGACTGAACCCATTAACTTACGTTAAAAAGGCATTTCCAGTGCTCGCCTTTGCGTTTACATCACGTACGAGTGCCGGTGCCCTTCCATTGAATGTGCAAACACAAAAAAACCTTGGTGTTCCAGATGGGATTGCAAACTTTGCTGGTTCGTTCGGACTGTCGATCGGGCAAAACGGCTGTGCAGGCATATATCCAGCCATGCTGGCGATTATGATTGCACCTTCAATGGACATTAATCCATTAGATCCAGTCTTCCTCCTCACAGTCATCGCCGTTGTTGCGATTAGCTCTTTTGGCGTCGCTGGTGTTGGTGGTGGAGCGACCTTCGCAGCGATTCTCGTGCTTTCAGCGCTTGATCTACCGATTGCCCTTGCCGGGGTATTGATCTCCGTTGAGCCGCTCATTGATATGGGACGTACGGCATTAAATGTGTCAGGAAGTATGGTCTCTGGCTTGTTTACTTCCAAAGTGACGAAATCCATTAACAATGACGAATACAACGATGATAGTAAGCGTTTGGACACAAGCGAATTTACCATTTAATTAAATCGATAAAAAAGCTGAATGAACTATCCCCCGAAAAAAGGACACTTCTTAAAGAGTGTCTTCATTCGGGGGTTTTTTAATTTAATCTCTTTATTATTGAATCAACAATACGAGCGAGGGTAGAGAGATGTCCAAATTCATTTTTACTAAGACGCAGAGAAAAAGGCTTTCCTCGGCTGTCCGTTATTTTTGCGAATTAGCGAACGTGAGTCGTTCGGGTTATTTGGTCTTTTGAACTCAACTCATTTGGCAGAAACGCTTTGACACAACTGGATTAACCTGAAATTCATTGTTGGGGTTGTTTTTATACAAGTTGCAATACGCTCGCTTTTACTCTATTGGGCACAAGCGCATCATCTTTTGGTCGTGTGTTCTTTACATCCTGAAGGCAACAGCTCAATTCACTTTTCCATTTTCTTCATTATACGAGACCAAGAAAAAATAAAAACAATTTACGCAGGAACAAACATCAGCGTAGTCAAAATACGTAGACTCCTGCGGGAACAGCGCGAGCTGAAGATCCCGCAGGAAAGCTTGCTTTCCGAGGAAGCTGAAGCCGTGCCCGCGGAAAGCGAAGTATTTTGACGAAACGATTGTGATTTCTTTGCACCCCAAAGGGCATAAAGGCAACATCGATTCAAAAGTACCTCGTCGTGTGTTCTTTGCAGCTAGTTATTTAGAGCGTAGAGATCCGTAAATGGCGATCTTCTAAAAAATACAGGATTGTGAGCATTGGGACCTTCATATTTACTGAATACAGCAGGAATTGTTCTCAAGATGTCAAGCTATCTCACCTTGCTTCCACGCAGGCACGACCAGCGGTGAAGGTGATTTTGGCACTGCAAAAGACCAAAAAACTGAGCGTGGGGCTCTTCCCGCGCTCAGTTTTTCTTATTGTAGTGACGTACCACTACCTCAGTCTAACTCCTTGAGTTTTCTCCAAAGTGTCGTCCGGTTTATACCAAGCCGTTGAGCAGTTTTGGACCTGTTTTTGTTTTCTTCCAGCCAGACGGCTTGAATAATTTGCGTTTCAATGTCAGCAAACGTACCCGAAAGGTCAATTTCCACTTTAGTGTCCGGGCCCATACTCGAAAGAATCGTTTCGATGGTGCCATCAAGAATATATTCCGTCTCTTCCTCCAACACAGCCTCTTTCATAATACGTCCAAGCTCCGTAATATTCTGCGGGTAGGCATAATTCTCCAGAAGGTCCATGGCTTCGGGCCGTATTCCAGCGATTTGCCTGCCAAACTCGCTGTTGAATGTGGAAATAAACAAACGGGCTAAGTCAGCAATATCCTGTTTGCGCTCACGCAGCGGCGGAAGATGCAAAAGGGTGCCTTTTACCGGAAGTTTCCCCTTCGTTTCAAGGTCAGCCGTTAAGATGATTCGGAAAGGGTTCTGCTGGTGTGCTTTGAGCCACGCCAGAGCCTCGTCCGGTAGGCTCTCAGCGTTGATGATATACAGGACACCACCCTGATGAAGAATATCTGCCAAAACATCATAGAACGCCACTTGGCATTGGGAGCCATCAACCTTTAAAAAAAAGCCCTCCGAAAGGCCGTGAATATGCCGGGCAAGGCTTTCCTTGCCACTCCCTGTTTCACCGGTAAGTATAATTGGCCCGGCCTGATCCCGTAGCGCATCCGCATGTTCAATTAGTTGCTGAACTTCGTGATGGTTAGAGGATAGATACACCGCATCGTTTGCCGGGCTGATTAACGTAACCAACGGCAGAGCTTCGGGAATGTCTTTTTGTTCCTGCAGTTCAATGAGGACTTGTCGGCCAAGAAGCTGTCGCCCGTTCAGTTCATACAACTGGTGCTGGTAGGCCATAAGAAACTGGAGCGGTCCATGGGTGGCTATGGCATCAGCTAGCCACTCAACGTAATCCATGGGCAGCGGAAATTCCCTGTGTGATAAAACGGTGGCTTGGCCATTCACAAGGACGGTGTGTTGATGCTGATTGTAAATCATCTCACGGTACGTGTCCCGTTCATTTTTTAATGCTGCAATCATTCGGTATGCGTCTTCTGCCTGGATGAAGGCATTCAGGACGCTTTCCCTGCCGGAAGTCAGCAACAAGCCGTGAAGGCCAGTCTTTTCAGCGAGCTGAACAGTAATGACATCGCCAATAACAAACGTGTAATGGGATTCCTTTAGCTTTCTGAGCTGTTGTTCAATATGAAGTTCATCATTGATTGCATACACATCCAAATGGACATCAATCAGGCTGCTGATCGTCTTGACTGCATTCGCGATCGCAGGGAAGCCGACGAAGGCAGCGTGGCTGTCTGTATCTTTTATTAACGTAATGACACGCAGCAAATCAAATCCTGAAACATCAATGGAAATCACAGGGATCGCCACATGCTTTTTAATACGCTCGGCTGTTTCTCCGCGGCTGATAATAATATCGCAGTTTTGTTTCTCCGCCTGAATAGCGCTGCGGACACCCTCCTGTAAGTCTCCGACCAGCACATCGATCGTCGTTATTCCCTTCTCTGCTGCTACGTCATTGATAATTTCTGCCAAACCTGCATACGGAGCGATTGCCGTAATTTTCATGTCGTCACCTCAATGGTTTTCAAAAATCTCTGCAACTAACGTATCACAGAATGGTTGCTTTCAGAAATGTTAAGGCTGGATAAAATCCGACGTTATTGATGGTAATAGATGGGTGTGTTATGGGTGATAAAAGTTCTAAAATGTAAAATTAATGAAATTGACAGGTGGGGTAGGGAACAACAAATCGTTCAAAAACGCAGGTGATTCAAGGTTTGCTTCCTTACGAGATCGTCAATAATGATGGTAAGTATATAGTGTTTAAAAATGAAACACTTAAACTAAAAATGATTAATGTATAAAAAAATCGATAAAAAAGTTGATTTATGAAACGTTCTTGTGTAAGGTAGTTGGTGATAGCGCATTCATAGGGAGGGTCCAATATGAAGTTTGCAGGAATCTGGCCGGCAATGGTTACACCGATGACTGAGCAGCAGGACATCAGCATTCCGGCCATTGAACAGCTAACAAACGAGCTGATTAGTTATGGCGTCCACGGATTATTTGCTTTGGGAACAAATGGAGAATTCCATATGCTGACCAAGGAAGAGAAACGGACGGTAGCTAAAACAATCGTCCGTGCAGCCGCGGGACGTGTACCGGTTATGGCAGGGACTGGCGGGAACTCGACCCGTGAGGTTATCGAGCTTTCCAAAGAGATGGAGTCGATCGGAGTCGACGCCCTGTCAGTCATTACGCCATTTTTTGTTCCACCGGGACCAGAGGAGCTTTCCGTGCATTATGAATCGATCGCTGATGCTGTCGGAGTTCCTGTCATCCTTTATAATATCCCGTCAAAAACGGGTATGAGTATATCCGCTGATACGGCAAAACGGCTGGCGAAGCACCCTAATATCGCAGGCATTAAGGATAGCAGCGGTGATTTTGATTTAATTAAAGCCTACATCGATGTGTCCCAAGGGGAAGATTTTGCCGTGTTTGCCGGGACGGATTCCCTCATTTTACAGACGCTTCAAGCAGGGGGACACGGAGCTGTGGCTGCCACGGCAAACGTACTTCCTGACCATGTGCTTGCCATATACGACGGTTTTCTGGCCAAGGATGCCAGGAAATCGGAAGAAGCTCAGGCAAGCCTGCAGGCGTTGCGTGACACGTTCAGCCTAAAGGCAATTCCGAGCGCTTTGAAAAAAGCTGTTGAACTGAAAGGAATACCGGCAGGCCCGCCGCGGCTCCCGGTAACGGAAGCTAGTGGAGCGGAGCTCGAAGCCATTAAACATATGATGCAAGGGTACCAGAAATAAATATCACCATGAAAAGGGGAGAGCAACATGAGCAACTATCGATTTCAGACGGCAGACCATATTATTGCAGGGCGTCATAGCGTAGCGAATATTGGGGAACATTTGGCACTTGTTGGCCTACCGATACAAAAGGCGCTAATTGTTACTCAGCCCGCGCTCGTTCAAACCGGCGCTGTCGCTTCACTGGAAGCAGCATTGAAGGACCGAGGAATCGCTGTGGACCAGACGACAAATGTGGAACCTGAACCGACGTTGGAAAATATTGAGCAGGTATTTGCAGATACTGTTGGTGCTCAAGATTATGATGTCTTGATTGGTCTCGGTGGAGGAAGCATCCTCGACACCACAAAATTGTTGTCGGTCTTAAAAACGAATAACAAAGGGCTCGAGGCTATGCTAGGAACCGATCTTGTCGAGCATGCAGGGGTACCGACGATTTTAATTCCAACGACGTCCGGTACAGGGGCAGAGGTGACACCAAATGCAATTGTTACCTTGCCTGAGAAAGAGTTGAAAATAGGCGTTGTCAGCAGACATCTTCTTCCTTCACTCGTGATTCTTGATCCGGTGTTGACGACCGGCTTGCCAAAACCGATTACAGCAGCCACCGGCATGGATGCCTTTACACATGCCCTGGAGTCCTACATTTCCACGAAAGCCAACCCTATTAGCGACATGTTTGCCTTGGAAGCGATTCGCCTCATCTCGGCCAATATCGTACAGGCATATCAGCAAGGGGATGACCTTGATGCACGTGAGAAAATGCTCGTTGGCGCCATGTACGGTGGTATGGCACTAACGGCTGCGGGAACTGCGGCCGTTCATGCGATGGCCTATCCGCTCGGAGGCAAATACAAGATTGCTCACGGTGTCGCAAATTCAATGTTGCTTCCACATGTCACGCAGTTCAACCTGGATGCGATTCAGGAGCGGCTTGCTTCAGTTGCCGGACCAATGGGGATTGACGTAGCTGGTCTCTCGGATGGGGATGCCGCCCAGGCCGTGGTCGATAAAATCAAGGAACTGACGAAGACACTCGAGATTCCTCAGGATCTCGCCGAATACGGCGTTGACAAGGATAGCATCGAGGAAATGGCAGTGGCCGCACTTGATGTTAAACGCCTGATGGACAACAACCCGAAAACTGTCACAAAAAATGATGCCATAGCGATTTACAGCAAGCTGCTAGTGTGAGTGGTCGTTTATGAATAACATCGTAATCATTGCAGACGATCTGACAGGAGCAAGCGATTGCGGGGCAACGCTACTTCCGTACGGCATGGACGTTCTTGTCCGGCTAGATGGTCAGATAAAAAGGTTGGGTGCTGGCCAGTCGATTGTCCTCAACACAGACAGCCGGTCGTTGTCTTCTGAAGATGCCTACCGGAGAACGGCCCAGGTGGCTTCCGAAATTTCCGCCGCAGCACCCGAAGTCGTTTATAAAAAAATGGATTCAACGATGCGCGGGAACATTGGGCGGGAATTGGATGCTCTATACGAGGTGTTAGCACCGGACATTGTCATCGCAGCACCTGGCCTTCCTTCACAAGGGCGCGTCGTCAAGGATGGAGTTCTTTTGCTTCATAACGTCCCTTTGGCTGAAACAGAGGTCGCCAACGATCCAAAAACGCCTGTAACCGAATCGAATATCCATACACTCATCGCGCACCAAAGCAACCACCAAGTGGCGCATCTCTCTATCGGTCAGGTTCGGGCGCCTCGGGAAGACCTTGTTACGGAGTTGCGCCGATTGGCTGCTGAGAAAACAGCCATTGTTACGGCTGATTCCGTGGAAGATACTGATTTGCGCCGTCTGTGCGAGGCATCCGCATCCTCTGGCTTGCGTGTTGTTTATGCGGGTTCGGCGGGGTTGATTCATTATTTGCCTGAAGCTCTTGGCAGGCAGGTGCAACAGCCTCGCGTTTTAGGAGAATTGTCTCCGGAGAACGTATTGTTCGTCGTTGGGAGTGTGAGCACGACTGGCCGCAGCCAGCTCAAGCAGTTAATGGCATCTGGAAAGAATATTACCTTTATCGAAGTGTACCCGGAACAACTGTTGCAAAAAAATTTCCCGTCATCTGATGACTGGAAACGGCTCGTGGAAAAAGCGGGGGAGGCAAGTGATTCAGGAAGGCATATCGTTTTGTTTTCCTCGCCGGCAAAGCCCGCTGCCTTAGATGGTAACGATGCGATTGAGCAAAGTGATCGAATTGCCGCTATGTTGGGGGAGCTTGCCGCCTTCATTGCAGAGCATAAAGGAATTTCCCGGTTGTTTTTGACAGGTGGTGATACAGCTGTTCGTGTCATGGAAAATCTCCATGCCGGTTCATTGCAGCTGTTAGGTGAAATAGAGCCTGGCGTTCCTTATGGGAAGCTGTCAGGGTCAGACAGAATTGCCGTGACGAAAGCGGGAAGTTTTGGTTCGGCGGACGTCATGGAGAAGGCGCTCGTACTGCTAAAAGGAGTTGATCATGTTGAAGCCGATTATCGGAATTACAATGGGTGACGCTGCAGGCGTTGGCCCGGAAATTATCGTCAAGTCTCTCAGCCATGCCTCAGTATATGAGCAGGCAAAGCCGTTTGTCATCGGTGATGCGAAAGTAATGGAGCAGGCGGCTGCCGTAAGTGGCATAAACACAGCTTTTCACAAGGTCCAGTCGCCGGCGGAGTGTCGGTTTGAACCGGGGACCATTGACCTTCTTGACCTCCACCTTCTGCCTGATGGTGTCAAGCAGGGAGCTGTTTCCGCCGAAGCTGGAAATGCTGCTTTTCATTATTTAAAAAAGGCAGTTGAGCTCGGCATTGAAGGCAAGCTGACAGCCATCTGCACGGCCCCTTTAAATAAAGAAGCTCTTCATCTGGGAGGGCATAACTATCCTGGGCACACGGAAATTCTCGCAGAATTGACTGGGACAAAGGATTATTCCATGATGCTGTCTTCTCCGAAGTTGCGCGTGATCCACTTGACAACGCATATCGGTCTACTGGATGCAATTGCTTCTATTACGCCGGAACGCACATATACGGTCATTAAGTTGGCGCATGACACGCTTGTCAAGGCCGGCTACGAACAACCGCGCATCGCTGTCTGTGGCATTAATCCGCATGCCGGTGAGAATGGACTGTTCGGAAACGGTGAAGAAGAGGATAAGCTTATTCCTGCCATTCAAAAAGCCGAGAAGGAAGGCATCGAGGTAAGCGGTCCACACCCGGCAGATACGCTCTTTTTCCGGGCTGTTAGAGGAGATTTTGACATTGTGGTTGCCTGTTACCACGATCAGGGTCATGTTCCGATTAAAGTGCTGGGGCTGGAAGAGGGAGTCAACATTACCGTTGGCCTGAATGGCGGACTCGTAAGAACGTCAGTTGACCATGGAACCGCCTTTGATATTGCCGGAAAAAATAGAGCGGATGAACGCAGTATGTTGGCGGCGTTAACGTCAGCCGCTGATTTGGCCCCAAAAGTCTAAAGATATAAGCAGATACCTCAAGACTATCTGCTTTGCTTTCATATGGAATGTAAGCGCGAACAATGGTCGTAGGGAAAGCTCAATGATGAAATGGTTCTGCCTGTCACGAAGGAGTTGTGTGGCATAATTCTGCGTTTCATTATGGATACGCGTTCAAAAAATCCACTGTTCAGCAACGGGAAAAAGCTAGAAAACGGATGGGCGGAACGCAGGGAGGCTTACGCGAGCACTTTCAATGGAGCTCACTCCCATCGTGATCAACAGTGGACGTTTTGACAATCAAAAAAGCAGTAATCAGAAAATCAATCAAAAGAAAAGGTGATGATTATGAGGAACACTAAACTGGTCGTAAATGAGTCCATTCCAAACGGTAAATTATATCACGATGCATATACAAACATAGATTTCTCTTTAATTCCATCAGGACCTTTCTCAACGGCACATGCACCAACTGTTACAAAGTTGGAAAACGGGGATGTATTATGTGCATGGTTTGCAGGATCATATGAAGGCAGTCCCGATATCTCAATTGTGCTATCGATATTTGATAATAAAACGCAAGAGTGGAGCGAACCGAAAATAATCTCACAGGACGATACGCGAAGTGAGCAAAACCCATCCTTTTTCCATGCGCCAGATCATTCGGTTTGGGTGATCTATACGTCCCAACAAGGAAGACAACCAGACAAAGATAATATGCAATTCACGTCGATTATTAAGTACCAGAAAACGTACGACAATGGCGAAACGTGGTCTGAACCAGAGGTGTTATTCAATCAGGAAGGAACATTTGCACGGCAAGCGATTCAAGTATTAAGCAATGATCGATGGATATTTAGCACGTGGGTATGTGAAGATTCTAAATTCGGACTAACTCACGATCCTACTGTTTTTCAAGTGTCTGATGATGCGGGACAGACATGGAAAGAAGTACGTATGCCGGATAGTAACGGCCGAGTACATGCAAATGTTGTAGAACTCGAAGCGGGTCATTTAGTGGCCTTTATGAGAAGTCGATTTGCGGATTATATTTATAGAAGTGAGTCAACCGATTTTGGAGATTCTTGGTCCGTTCCTGAGCCTACCACCTTGCCAAATAATAACTCGAGTGTAAGCGCGATTAAGCTAGAAAACGGCGCAATTGCTATTGCATACAACGCCAACTCTGCTAGTAACCCTGAAAAAGGGAAAGTGGCATGGCCAGGATTAAGAAATCCAGTCGTTGTTTCAGTGTCTGAAGATGGAGGAAATACGTGGCCGATAGGTAGAATCATTGAACACGCAGAAGGTTTCATCGGTGCAGAGAATAAAACCAATAATTCTCAATTCGAATACCCAACCATCTATCAAGATGCATCGGGCCACTTACATTTGGTGTATGCATATAAGAATCGAATTTGTGTAAAATATAACGGCTTTTCAGTAGAAGATCTTTACGGTAAAAAGCGCGAAAATGAAGGTGTTTACAACCCTACTTCTGGAGAAATAGGCTAAGAGCTTTACGATTCAATGGATAGACTAAGGGGTCGGTTATAAGACTCAAATTCTCTGGCAGCGGTGTGCTGCGTTTCAATTTAGCGTAGCACACTTCCTACAAATTGGTTGCCTACCAGATGAAAAAATATCTTAGTCATACTGCATTGCCCATGTACTGATGTACAAGGGAGAGAAGGTTACTATCTATTTGTTCCTATCACGGAACTCTTCAATATGTGTAACCGCTTTCCGTATGAAAGTGAGCTGGGGAGAAAAGGAGTAGAAATTAGATTACAGTAGAAGCTCAAAAGTACTAGAACTTTAGTATTTTTTGGATGATGACATCGTGTGATCACTTAGGAGAGGAGTCATAAAAATGACACTTGAAATGTATCTTGCACTTGGAATCTTAGTCCTTATGATTGCAATGATTATGTCAGATAAATTTGCATTTGGGGCACCACCACTTATCGCTTCACTTTTACTTGTGGTGACAGGACTGGCTACAGTTCCGGAAGCGTTTGCCGGCTTTGTCAATTCAACCGTTATCATGGTTGCCGGTTTTATGGTTGTTATGGCGGGACTGATGAAGACGAGCTTAATTAGTAGGGTTCAAACCTCCATGCTGAATTTGGTGAAGAAGGGAGGATACAAAAGTTACGTTCTTTTAATTATCGTCGTTATGGGTGGGGCAAGTTTAACGGGTACTGGTTCTACAGGGTATTATGTCCTAATTTTATCTCTTATCGCTATGATTCCTTATAATAAAAAAATGCCTACGTCTAGACTGATGATGCCTTTAGGATTTGCAACAAACCATCCGTTAGTTCCTTTTAATGTAGCGCTTTTATATGGCGTTACTGTTAGTGTTTTAGAAACAGCCGGTGTTACTGGCGGACTTTCAATGTCTAAATTTGCTATCGTTAACTTGATCGTAAGCCTAGGATTTTTGATATGGGCCTTGGTTGCGTATCGTCTGCTGCCGGATCACCCGGTGGCGGGAGTGGAAGATTCGGAAGTAGATGATGCGGCCGTTTCAACTCAAGTAGATGCCATGCCTGCTTGGAAAGAATACGCTACCATCGCTGCATTTATCATCAGTGTTATTGGTATGATGCTTTTGAATGTTTTAGGAGATGCGGCTTATGTTATTCCTGGTCTTGCAGGAGCCTTCTTATTAATTATCAATGTTCTTGGTTTCAAGGAAGTTCGAGATAACATGGGAGCACCTGTAATCCTTTTAATGGCGGGGGTCATTGGTGTAGCCAATACATTGGCTGATACTGGGTTTACAGCGATGATTGGTGAATATGTAGCGACTTCATTGGGTACGGTTGTTAGTCCATTTCTGCTTATCCTCATCTTTGCCCTATTGACTAGTGCTTGCGCTACATTTACTGGTTCAGCTATGGGTTCTGTCTATATCTTTGCGCCAATTGCGATTGCAACTAGCTTAAGTTTAGGACTTGACCCTACTGCAGCAGCAATTGCGGTTGCGATCTCTGCATGGAACGGTGGCTTCATGCCAGTCGATGGGATGCCTGCGATGATTTTAGGGATGGGGAATTACAAGCTTTCGCACTTCTGGTTGTTCTCAATCCCAATGTATTTCGTTCGTATTGTGTTACTAGTGATTGGTGCGATGCTAATGTTCCCTGTAAGTTGAAAAAATGATTGTGGCACTGTTGAAATCGTCCAGAACTCTTTATTGGTCAGATCAAGGAGTTATGTAAAAAGATAAGAAAGTATACATTCTGACTTGCCAAAGTGCCCAATACTAGTGCTTTTTCAGGTAATGTAGATCCTATTTTATTTAGAAAAAAGTGATGTGCGTGTACTCTTGCAACTGACCATTTAGAAAACATTTTCTATAAGCAAACCCAAACGTTCGCGCTCACCCCAAAGGGCACAAGTGCATCACCGATACGAGGGAACCTCGTCGTGATTTCTTTGCCGTGGAGTCTCGCTAGTAGCCATTTTTGGTTTATGATAAAGGGAGAATCAAATGAGATCGACCTTTTATGGTTCACTTGACTCCTTTACCAAACGAATTTCATGTAAATGGTACTAGGTGATCTAACTTGAAACGATACACTTACTTGCCTTATTTGGTCTCAACACGGCTTTTTATCCGCTATACGAGACCGAGCCACAATAAAAACAATGTACGCAGAAACAAACATCAGCGTAGTCAACATACGTAGACTCCAGCGGGAACAGCGCGAGCTGAAGATCCCGCAGGAAAGCTTTAGCTTTCCGAGGAAGCTGAAGCCGTGCCCGCGGAAAGCGAAGTATGTTGACGAAGCGGTCGTAATTCCAGTGCACCCTAGCGCATCTTCAACTCGAAAAAACCTCGTCGTGTTTTCTTTTCACCCTAAAGGGCACAAGTGCAACATCGACTCGAGAGTACCTCGTCGTGATTTCTTTGCCGCTGGAGTCTCGTTATTCGTCGCTTTTGGTTTTATGTAAAGAACGAATGAAATGAGAAAGACCTTGATGGTTCATTTTCGACTATTACCAACTAAATTAGTGGAAAGGGCACTAGTACAAATGATCGAATGTGCTCTAGCCCAAAAAGGACTGAGCGTGGGTGGTTTTCCTGCGCTCAGTTTTTCATATGAATCCTCCTAAAGTCTAATGAGAAAATCAGACCTCAACCTCTTTCAATTCTGAAATGAAAAGGTATACTTAAGATAGATAAAATTTGTCCAATGGATACATAGGTGCACGCGACAACGAAGGATATGTTGCACGCTGTAAAAAAGTATGGAACAATGAACCTTCTCTAATAGATTGAAAACAATAGCTAGGAAACAGGAGTGTGTTATGGAAAACTGGATTACGGACATTATGGAGCAGTTTGGGTATTTCGGGATTTTCTTATTGATCGCCATTGAAAATATTTTTCCGCCGATTCCGTCAGAGGTCATTCTTACCTTCGGTGGGTTTATGACAACTCAGACAAGCATGACCATTCCTGGGGTTGTGATTGCATCGACGCTTGGTTCTGTTGGTGGAGCGGTTGTCCTGTATGGAATTGGTGTGCTCGTAGATTACAAGCGGCTTGAGAAGTTTATTGAACGCTGGGGGCATATTTTTCGTTTGACGAAAAAGGATATTTACCGTGCCGATACATGGTTTCAAAAATACGGCGTTTGGACCGTTTTTTTCTGTCGCCTTATTCCACTAGTAAGAAGCTTAATCTCTATTCCAGCCGGGATGTCCCATATGAATTTTTGGGTCTTTCTCTTTTTCACTACATTAGGGACATTGATTTGGAACATCTTCCTTGTTTGGGTTGGAGCTGCCGTTGGGGACTCATGGGAGGACATCGTAGTGTATATGGATGTGTATTCAAACATTGCCTATGCGGTTCTGGCCGTCCTTTTAATCGTGTTTATCGTATTATTTATCCGCAGGAAACGCAGGGACTAACAATGAAACTAGAAGCAGAATCACGTATGGATTAAACGTGATTCTGCTTTTTAGTGCGGCATTCTAAGCTTCTATGGGCTAGTGGCTAACGTAGATGTTGCTTCTCAGCTTGTTTTAGCCATTACGGAAGAGTACACTTATTACGAAGTACTTACAACGTTCATTATGAAAAGCGCTCACACCAGTAGAAGGGATGAAAGTTACATATGAAACAAATGATGTTGTTGCTTGCCCTAACAATGTTGATGGTTAGCACGGCCTGTCAGGGTGGGGCACCGGAGGATACACAAGAAACTGGGGAAACAGAACAATTGCTGACGGGCGACATTGACGTCGAGCTGATAGTGGCAGGGGCTGTACAGCCTGAGGAAACAGCTGAAATACAAGCAATTCTCACAGAGAATGACGCGCCAGTGGTGGAGGCTGATACAGGCAGTGTGACCTTTGAATTTTGGAAGGCTGGAGAGAGAGAACAAGGATGGAAGGAAGAAGGAACGATGGTTGAGGAAGGCACATATACAGCTGAAGCCACATTTCCAGACAGTGGCGTCTACTTTGTCCAATCGCACGTAACCGCCAGAGGCACTCATGCCATGCCGAAAGAGCAGATCCTTGTCGGAGACGTAAGCGAGGAGGACATCAAGGCAGCTGAGGAAGCTGAAGCTGAGAGCGACGTGTCTGATATGGACAGCATGGACGGAATGGAAGGTCACCATCATTAATAACGAAAAACGATCAAGGCACAGAGGTGTGCTTTGATCGTTTTTTCGTGTGAGGCACCTCTATTCTTTAACCGATCCAAGGACGATCCCTTTGACAAAATAACGCTGCAAGAAAGGATAGACCAAAAGAATTGGCAATGAACCGATAAAGATCTGCGCAGATTGAACCGCTCGCTGGGAAAGCATGCTAATCTCATCGGGGTTAATGTTCATCTGACTAAAATCTTTTTGCACAATCAATGTCTGCAAAAATGTGGAGAGGGGGTATTTAGCTGAATCTGTTAAGTAAATCAAGCCATCAAACCACGAGTTCCATTGACCGACCATCGTAAAGAGCGCGATCGTTGCCATCGCAGGGAGTGATATAGGCACATAAATCGTAAACAGGATGCGAAAATGCCCAGCTCCATCCATGAGCGCTGCTTCATCCAGTGATTTGGGAACACTCGTGCGAAAGAAATTGAGAAGCAGAATGAGATTAAACACATTCACAGCACCAGGCAAAACGAGCGCCCAGATTGTATTAATCATCCCAAGGTTCTGTATAAGAATATACGTCGGGATAAGCCCACCATTAAACAGCATGATAAAGACGAAGTAAAAGATATAGATTTTTCGTCCCTTAAATTCATGGTCTTCTTTTGATAGAGCGTAGGCGGCCAACACTGTAATGGCGAGTGAAATCACGGTCCCTAAGGCTGTACGATAAAATCCCATGCCTAAAGCTCTTAAAAAACTTTCATTTTCTAATGTGAGTGCCCAAGAAGCGACGGTAAAGTCAATTGGCCAAAACTTCACAAGATTGGCGTTTGCGGCAGGGGCGGCACTGAATGAGACCGCCAGTATATGCAAGAGCGGTGCAATGCACGTGATAGACAAAAGCGCGAGAAACACAATGTTAAGAATGGAGAAAATCCGGTACGATCGGCTGATATGAAACATAGAACCCCTCCTAAAAAATCCGATAGTCTGCGTATTTGTAAGCTAGGCGGTACCCTGTAATGATGAGAATGAAGGCAATCACTGACTTGAACAGTCCAACGGCTGTGGCATAGCTGAACTGCCCGCCGAGCAAGCCTTGACGGTAGACATACGTATCAATGATATCTCCTTTTTCATACACCATCGGATTGTACAGATTTAGGATTTGATCGAAGCCAGCATTTAAAATATTTCCAAGTGCGAGAGTGGCTACAACAATCGTGATAGGCAATAAAGACGGTAACGTAATATAGAGCACCTGTTGAAAGCGGTTCGCTCCATCTACGATTGAGGCTTCATACAGACTAGGATTGATCCCAGCTAAGGCAGCTAAAAAAATGATGGCTGAAAAGCCAAATTCCTTCCAAATATCACTTAAGATGATTGTAAAACGAAACCAATCCCCGTCTCCTAAAAAGAAAATAGGCTCAATGCCAAAACTCCCTAGAAATTGATTCACAATGCCACCTTCCACAGAAAGCATATCAAGAAGAATGCCCCCAAGAATGACCCATGAAAGGAAGTGAGGGAGGTACACGAGCGTTTGTACGGAACGTTTGAACCCCATTTGCTTCACTTCATTGAGGAGAAGCGCAAACAAAATAGGAACGATGAGCTGAAACACAACTTTTAACGAAGCGATAATTAATGTATTCCAAATGACCTGACGAGCTTCAGCAAAGGTAAACAGCTTATTAAACTGCTCCAAGCCTACCCATGGCGAATTGAAGAACCCTAGCCAAGGCTTAAATTCTTGAAAGGCCATGACGATACCTGGAAGAGGAAGATAGCTGAACACAAAGGCAAGCGCAACGGCAGGAAAAAGCAACGCGTGCAAGGGCCAATTTCTCTTCAAGTTCCACTTTGTTTTAACACGCAAGCCAGAGCTCGCGCGGGATTTTGTTTTTGTTTCATGAGAAACACTCATTTGATCGCTCCTTTCAAAACCTCTGTGAGCAAGCAGCTCACGAATAATGGTGTCTGTATTCCGCAGGCGTTTTCCCATAATGCTTGCGAAACACGCGGATAAAATAGGATGCGTCCCGAAAACCAAGCGTCCCAGCAATGTCGGTGATTTTTTGGTTTGTTTCTGTAAGTCGCTGTGAGGCAAGCAGCATCCTGTAATGCAGGACGTAAGAGCTAAAGCTTTGACCAGTTTCTTGCTTGAATATTTTTGAGAGATACGTAGGGTTCAAAAACACGTGATTTGCTGTATCCTGCAAAGTGATGGAATGCTGAATTTTGCCTTCTATATATTTTTTGGCCTGCGTGACAGCGAAGGTGGTTGAATTGCATGATAGTTGATTCGTTTGCGCCAAGCAATCCTGAAAATAGCTTGCGAGATCAAAGGGAAATGTTCCCCATGGACTCACTGCAATATGTGAAGTGTTCATCTGTACGGCAAGGTCTTTCATTAGCGCTTCTCTTTCAAGTGCATCATCGAGGTATTCTCTACTATGAAATGGTGAGGCACAAAGGTACACCGCATACCCATCGACCGTACCATGCCAGAAGGAGAACAAACTCTTCATTAACAATGGTGCTGTTTGGTCGACTGCTGTAGCGGGGCGAACGACCATACAAAAAGGTGTCCCATACTGCACAGAAGCATCTAAAGGAAGATATTCGTCGAGCAAATCTTCAGTCGTTTTTTTAGGTGAAAGGAGGTGTTTAATAGACGCGCTAATTTCATTCGACTGATACAACTCCATCGTGTGTAATGCTTCATTTAATGAGGCATAGTGTTGACCATCATAAGAGCGCTGAACCGCTTTTTGTACAGCATCAAGGAGGTCTTCATCAGCAACGGGCTTTAGAAGGTAGCTCACAGTCTGTAACTCAAGCGCTTGCTGTGCATAGTGAAAATCGGCATATCCTGAAAGCAAAATGCTCTGAAGCGACTGCTCTTTGGAAAGGGTTTTAATTAGTTCTAGGCCATTCATGCCAGGCATGCGTATGTCCGTCACTAAAACGTCCACTTTCTGACGTTGAGCAAGCGTCAACGCTTCGGCAGCGGATTGTGCTGTAATGACATGATCAATATCGACTTGACTCCATGTGAGGAGTTTTAGCCCTTCAACAGTGGCCCACTCGTCATCAACGATCATCAAGCTAGCCATCCTCATTCCTCCTCTTGTTCCAAATCAGAACAACCGTCAATCCACCTTCAGCATTTGACTGCAACGTCGTACTTCCACCAGGAAGATGGTGAACCATCCGCTGATGGACATTCCATAACCCGATCTGGCTTTGGGGGGCAATAGAACTGTATATCTTCTCACGAAGGTCAATAAGCGCGTGGTTTTCCATTCCTTGGCCATTGTCACTTACGGCAATGAATAGCTGCTCGCCATCCTCTTGAATGGAAACCGTAATACGACCATGACCGGTCAACGAATTCATACCATGCTCAACGGCGTTTTCTACTAAAGGCTGCAACAAAAGTCGAGGAATCCGAATGGTTCGCATATGCTCTGGGAGTGAGATCTCGTAACTGAGATGTCTTACCCTCAGTTGATGAATGTTTAAGAAGCTTCCGGCAAACTTACACTCCTCTTCAAGCGTGGCGTGGGTTAGTTGATTTTGCGTCATATAACGATAATAATGGCCTAAGTGCAATGCCATGGCTTCGACAGCATCATTATGGCGAATTTTTGCCATATTTTTAATATAAAACAAACTATTGTACAAGAAATGCGGGTTGATTTGATATTGCAGTTGGCGCAATGTCGCTTCCTGTGAGTGGATCTTCTGCTGCAGCACTTCTTCAATTAATTCCTGCGTTCGAGCTGCCATTTGATTAAAGCTCATAAACACATACCGAAACTCGTTTTTCATATCCTTCTCTAGGCGAACAGAGTAATCGCCTCGACGAATTCGCTGAATGCCTTGAATTAAAGATCGTATTGGAACATGCACGTGACGATACAATAAAATAGCTGCCAATAGACCGACGGATACGAGCAGGGCGATGGAGCCATAAAACCACGCACGTGACACGGTAATCGGTGCTAGGAGCGTATCTAGCCGAATAAAGTCAACAAGCTGCCATCCATCTATTGACGATTGCAAATAGCTGACATGATACGTTTGATCGTCCGCTTTAAGTCTTGTGGTCCCTTGAGCGTCTGAAAAAAGTAAGGAAGACAACGCTGGGAATGACGATAGTTGGGTGCGATCGTCAGAAATAATACCGTGCTCTTTGTGGTATAAAAAAGGTGAAGCGGTTACATTGTCGTTCATGTCAATTGATGCGAGCAGCTCGCGAATATAATCTGCAGGGAAGTTCGCTTCGATCACTAAGGACGCTGCATCTCTTTTGGCATAGGACGGACGGTTAATTTGATAGTAAAAGGCGTCTTCTTCCGGCACATAGGTCCAATTCCCGGTGTTGTCTAACAATGGCGTATCATGGACGGGACGATCATTAACACGCAATAACAGCGCTTTGTCCCCATCATAGATAGCGATGTCCCCGAGGAAGGTGTTTGTTTGACGATATAACTTCAATTTCTCAAATAAATTTCTCCGGATCATAACTTGTTCATACGGGGTATATAAGGAAAGATTTTTAAGCTGGTTCACCTGTGAATCAACGCTAAGCGTCACGAGAAGCTTTGCGAGCTGTTCCATATTGGTTTCTAATTGATGGAGTGTGATCGCCAAGCGGTCAATCACCCGTTGATCCGTTTGTTCCCGGATGACTTGCTCACTTACATGGTTTGAATACGCATATAAAAAGACGATAGGGGCCAGGAGGGCGATCACGAGCCCTATCGTCTTTTGGAAGACATTAAACGTTTGGTTCAATAGCTCCATCCCCTTTCTTAACGAAAGTATACGGGATGTTCTTTTTCATTAGCGAGAATTATTTTACAGACTCGTACCACGCATTCACTTCTTCAGTGATCGTGTCGCCTCCGGAGGATTTCCATTTCTCTACAAACTCGTCATAGGCATCGACCGGCAACTCCCCATAGATGATTTTGTTGTAGGTTTCCTTCCACATCGTCGTAAGGGCATCCCCTCGAGATTTCATCGTGTCAGTTGGAGGTCCAAGGAAAAGACTTGGCATTTTTATGTCCATTTCATCAACGACAATTTTTGCAGCATGTCGCATTCCTTCTGGGTAACGAATGGCAATACGTTTTTCAAACGGCGTCTCTGCTTCACGGTCGGTAAGTGCAGCTAAAGAGTTAATATACACCGATGGCTTTCGAGCCGCATCAAAGGTTAATGTGTATTTTTCGGCAGGGACGAGATCTTCTTCTGAAGTCGCCACATACAAAGGCTGGCCATCTTCCATCAAATAATCATAACCTTCGAAAAAGCCAAATTCGAATTCACTGCCCTCGGCGGGGTCAGCATAATGATCAAACAGGTAGTTTTGATAGACGAAGAAAGCTTGAATTTGTTTTTCTGTGGCATCTTTGTTAATAAGGACAACGCCGTTATGGCTTGTCAAACCCCCACCTTTCCCAGACTCTCCATCCGGCCCAGTAGGCATATGATAGGCTTTGACCTCAGCTCCAGCCACGTTTTCCGCTAGATCCTTGAAAATCCAATCGGGTAGGTAATGTGGACCTGCCATAATACCTGCGTTGCCCGCTGAAAAAAGCTCACTTGCTTTAAAAGCATCCCATAAGCCAACTTCAGGATGCATGTAGCCGCTTTCCATCCAGCTGTGCAATGTGGAAAGCCCTTTTTTTACATCAGGATTAGTAAAGCCATTAACGAGAGTGCCGTCATCTCCCTCCAGCCAAGCGTTTGGCATCGTACCGTACGCGCCGAACACCCAACTGCCATCAGATATCCACGTATTTACATCAGTAGCAAGACCAAATGTGACGCCATACGTGTCGTCCTCGCCGTTGCCGTCGGGATCTTGTGTCACAAATGCTTCCATCATAGCTTCATAATCTTCTAAGGTTTCTGGAGGATCGATCCCGAGCTTCTTACGCCAGTCCTCACGGATAAACATGACACTGTCGCCGTTGCCATTGTAATCAAGGATGGGGATGCCGTATTTTTTCCCATCTCTCATATACGGCTGCCAGGCTTTCGGGTCATTTTCCATCGCTTCTTTCCATGATTCAGAGGCGTACTTATCAAACACTTCACCGACATCTAAAAATAGCTGTGAGTCAATCAAGTCTTGAGCCACATTGCTGCGTAATGGAAGGACGTCAGGCATTTTCTCCCCAGCAGATAAGGCAAGCTGCAATTTTGTATCAAAGGTATCGCCTGGACCACTTGTTGTCCAAAGGTAATCAAATTCAAGGTTGAAGCTGTCTTTTGCCCATTGCGTGACGACATTGTCTTCAATGGACTCCCCATCTTTAAACGTAATATCAGAACTGATATGTTTGATGAGGGAGAGTGTAACAGGTTCATCAAAACGTTCGGGAAGCTCTTCAGCGGATGCAACAGGTTCGATATCAGGCTCTTGTGGTTGTTGTGTCTCCTGACTCGTGCATCCTGCCACTAGCAAGAGCAGACCGGCGAAAAAACTAACCATCTTTTTCATTTAAATCGCCCCTTTTTCTAATGATAAAGCGCTTACATATTTAGTTTATTTCATTTTCCTAATCGTGGATATATGAAAACGTTTAGGTTTATAGAAAGATCTTTGGCTCTTAGGTCTATGCAAGCGGTTATACGCTCGCTTTTCACAACGTTTAGTTAAGGAGTCTCGCGATTAACTAAGGCACTGACTCAAGAAACATGTAAGGTTCATCGACGATCATTTGTATCATTTTTAGAGAGGCGAGTGTTCATTACGAAACCGCGGATTTCTTGGCCTTTGTTAAAGTTTTGAAGAGGAAAAACACCCCGGGTAAAACAATCAATGTACCGATAACTACGTATAGTTGACGTGTGCTTAAATTTAGGAAGGACGTCGAGGCGAATAAAATTCCTAACGGCATCGTCACTCGAAGGAAGAGCAAGCGAACAGCACTAAGCTGCGTCAAACGATCTCGAGGCGCTTCACGCTGAAAAATGGCTGCGCTTTGAGCGTTAAATAGAGGAAATAACAGTCCTCCCAGTAATTCACACAACCACGCTAATGGAATAGTGGTTACAAAAAACAAAAGGATAAATGAAAAACCTCCTCCGATTAAACCGATGTACATCGTAGGCTCGTTTTTTGGGAGCTTTGCGACCAGCACCATTCCAATGGCATACCCGATTGGGAATGCGCCCGAGAAGAGTGCATATTCCCATGCCTCTCCATTAAGGTCTCCACGAATAAAAGGAACACCTACAACCAGCGTTGCTCCAACCGCAAATCGCACAATTGAAGAGAGCAACGTGAGTCGTAAAAGATTAGAATGTTGAAAAAACAAAGTGTACCCTTTTTTCATTTCTTCCCACCAAAAACGTTTTGTCCATGCAGCTACTGTCTCCACACTTGATTGCGGGAGTCGCGAAAGTGCTAAATAGCTAGCTAGAAACATTATAGAGGAGACGCCATAAATGAAATGCATAGGCATCAATAGTAACAGTAGGGACGTCATGCCAGGAGCGATAAAGCTCATTAATCGGATCGTTCCATCAAGTAAACCATTTGCTTCAGCAAGCTCTTTCTCTTCACAAATATCAGGCAGAAGCGAAAAAGAGAGGCTTGCGTAAATGGGTTGAAGCAAGCCTAACAAACTTTGCAAAATGATTAGCCCCACAACAATACCAATCGTGTTCCCGAAAACGAATCCGACGAAAGGAATCAAATAGGCGGCAGCACGAACGATTTGGATGTTCTTAAGCATTTTTTCTTTGACGACATGATTGAGAAAAGGAGCACTCAGACCTTGTAACACTAAAGATGGTATGAAATAAACCAGCCAAAGTGCGCCCATCCACTCCTTCGAACCTGTGATTTCATAGAGGATGAAGCCATTGATAATTGCCCCGGCGGCTCCACCAAACTCGGATATAATCTCACCGACCCAAAGGGCTTTAAATGATGTAGAGCATCGTTTCATTCGTGAAGCCCCAGATACTTTGGAAGCCCTGCAGAAAAGGAATGAATCTGTGTAGGATTTAGCGAATAAACCCCTTTTTCAGCGCGAACAAACTTTGCTGCTTTTAAGATTGAAAGCTGATGGTGGAGTGTGGTTTTAGATATACTGAACTGTACGCTCAACTCTTGAAGCGATAAAGGACCTTTGACAAGCTGGTAAAGCAACCTCAATCGGAGTTCATCTCCTAATGCCTTATGACTCCGAACTAAAGCTGTAGGAGGCACTCCTGGTTCTATTAAATAGTCTTCGTTCAAGGGGTAAAAGAAAAGCTTTGTATTCGCTGTGCGGTTTTCTAATACCCAAGGTCGATAGGAGGCATGTGGGATTAATTTTACAGTCCAAATAGAAGGCTCGGGGTAATATTGAACGCCACCTGTAATTCTTTCGATGGCTTCAATCGGTTTAGTGAGATCCACTGACCGATGTCGCTTGCTTTCATATGTAAGGGCCTGGAGCCATTGTTTCCAGTCCGGATGTTGGCTTATCCAATTTTCCCACTCTTGAAGCGTCGTTGTGAATAAAACGCAAATGTCTCGATATGAATAATGACCAAGGCTACGTACATATCCGCCTAAATATTCATGTGTTTCAAAACACGAGGCATACGTCTCAAACATTTCTTTTTTATCATGATGTTTCGACGTTTGTTTTCTTTTTGCCTCAGTCTCTCGATCTTTGTATGGGAGAAGCATCTCGTAAAAATCATCCACCTCAATTTCATAAAGTAGATTCGAAAACTCTTGAACAGACGATGCTGGATGCTCATTCTGAAGCATTATAAGCCCGAACCATAAATTCGTTTCTTGTATTTCCTTCAAACGCTCTACGAGTATCGGTGACATTGAGACTAGGTAGGACTCCCATGCTTTATCCATATCAAACGTGTGTCTTAGGTTTTCATAAGTGTATCCTGCAATACCAAGAATCATTTCCCAAACCGGTGACCATTCTACTTCTAAGGTAATGGACTCGGTTGGTTGTGGGGAATAAAGATACTTCATAAAAAAAGACCTCCTCAGTGTTTTGTGTTGTTAATAATTCTATAATAATAGAATAATTTATTCAATATAATTCGAATAAAAATCGAAAAATAATGCTTGATCAAATTCTTAAGTAAATTGCAGAATGAATACCACACGCTAGATGGGTTCATGTTCCCCTTATGCGCTTGAATGGATTAGTATTTCAAACTGCATGATATTCCAATCGGATTAGAGTAAAAAAAAGAGATGTAGTGTTATTGAGTATTCTTTTCTATAAAATGATAGAGAAGGGGTTTTTGTTTGGGATGGAATAGATGAGGAATATAAATTCTTACATTTGAAGGTGTGGAAGATGACATTACAAACTAAAAAATCAATGATAAGTGATTTGGAACAGTTAGGCGTCAAAAAGGGGATGACTTTAATTGTTCATTCTTCATTAAAGTCCTTAGGAGATGTAGTAGGAGGACCTGTTAGTGTAATTTTAGCTTTAGAAGAGGCAGTAGGAGTGGAAGGAAATCTTGTTATGCCCACTCAAACTGAACATTTGTGTGAGCCAACGGAGAATAACGATAATTTGAGTGAGGACGAAATAAGAATCATTAAAGATAATTTGCCGATATATTACCCTGACCTGACACCAACGTCATATATGGGTATTATTCCTGAACTATTCCGTAAACAGAATGGAGTACTAAGGAGTTCACATCCGCATGTCTCATTTTCTGCCTGGGGAAAAGATGCCAAAAGGATAATCGGAAATCATGATTTGAATTATGCATTAAATAAAGATTCTCCGTTAGGGAAAATTTATGATTTAGAGGGCTATATTTTATTTATTGGAGCTCCTACGAATTCGAATACGTCATTGCATCTGGCAGAGTACAGTCAGAAGAACACGTACATTCAACCGAAAGTCTGGGGTGTGAAACTTTTGATAGAGGGAAGAGAGCAATGGAGTACGTATAATGATATTAATAATGAATCTGATGACTTTGGCCAGATTTTTAATGAATTCAATTCTGCTACCGGTTTGGTCAAGAAAGGATCGATAGGGGAAGCTGAAAGTTTTTTGATGCCTCAAAAAAATATTGTTGATTTTTCTGTGGATTGGATGAACAAGAATAGGAAGTGAGAGTAACTTAACAATAAAACGTACTATTTTGCGCTTTTGCTTTTGATTGTTTTTGTTCACCCAATTGGTAGATACGCTGTTCTTTATAGTGGGTGAAGTCGGAGCCCTAGCTTAGACTTCTAAAAACTATGTTTCCCTTGCTAAGGGGATGGTTTTTTTCAAAGCATATATTTTGAACATTTCGAAGCGAATGTCTATATTGAAAATAGGACGATACTACATAGAATGGAGGAAGGTACATGAAATACGCTACTCTTGGAAGAACGGGAATGAAGGTTAGTCGCTTATGTCTTGGCACGATGAATTTTGGTGTAGAAACAGATGAAAAAGAATCGTTTGCCATCATGGATGCGGCTGTGGATGCAGGGATCAATTTTTTTGACACGGCCAACGTGTATGGTCGGGAAAACCCTGGCAGGACGGAGGAAATCATTGGGCGTTGGTTTGCTCAAGGTGGAGGTCGCCGCGAGAAGGTCATTTTAGCGACAAAGGTGTTTGGCAAAATGAACGAAGAGAATGAAGGACCGAACAATGAGCGTGGCTTATCAACGTATAAAATACGCCGTCATTTAGAAGCTTCATTAAAGCGTTTACAAACGGATCATATTGATCTATACCAAATGCACCACATCGCACGTAACGTCTCATGGGACGAGCTTTGGGGCACTTTTGAACGTGAAGTCAATGCGGGCAAAATCGACTATATAGGCTCTAGCAACTTTGCAGGCTGGCATCTTGTTAAAGCACAGGCTGCCGCACAGGCGCGCCATTTTCTTGGTTTGGTAAGTGAGCAGCACAAGTTTAGCCTGTTAAACCGCCTTCCTGAGCTGGAGGTGCTCCCCGCAGCAGAAGACCTTGGCATTGGTGTCATCGCATGGAGTCCATTGGATGGTGGTCTTCTCGGAGGGAGTGCCCTTACCTCATCTCCAGGGAAGCGTACTGCCAGAAATCAAGAGGGTATAGAAAAGCATCGCAGTAAACTGGAGGCATTTTCGGCCCTGTGTAAGGAGATTGGGGAAAAAGAAGCAGATGTTGCCCTGGCTTGGACATTAACACGCCCTGGAATGACTGGGCCTATCATCGGTCCAAGAAGCATCGAGCAGCTAGAAAACACGCTGCGTGTGACTGAAATTGAATTAAGTGATGAAGTACTGGTCAAGTTGGACGACATTTTCCCAGGTCCAGGTGGAAGAGCACCAGAAGCGTATGCATGGTAAGTGTGCAAAAACCAACTTGAATTAAACATGCGTAATGCGTATTGAACAAAGCGAGCGTTTATGAAGCCATGAATGAGAGGGAAAATAACCATTCCCCTCCATTTAGTGGCTTTTTGTCGTGACCACACCTTTACAGGTTTGCTATTCAGTCAATCTGCCCATGCTAAAAAGACACATTCCATTCATAGTTCAGGGCTTTGGGAAAGAACTCTGTATGCTAAGATGGAGGAGAAAGTTACGATTGGAAAGGGGCTCTATCAACCAATGCAGGATCAAACGGTCACACCTAGAAAAAGAAATTATAAGCCATTTATCATTACGGTTTCGATCGTCATTAACGTATTAGTCCTTGTGCTCTCAGGAATGCCTGGATATCAAGGTGACGTGCCTTTTGATATGCATGTACTGCCGATGCTCAATGCCATTTTTAACAGCTTCACATTTGTCTTTCTGCTGATTGCGTTCATTGCTATCATAAAGAAGAAAGTGAACGTCCACCGTGGTTTTATTTATGCCGCCTTCGGTAGTACATCGCTTTTTCTTATGACGTATGTGACCTATCATTTTCTAGCGGAATCCACCTCGTTTGGTGGCCCACAATGGCTAGCGTATATTTACTATTTTATTTTAATTTCGCACATTGTTCTTGCGGCGGCGATTGTCCCGCTTGTGCTCATTACCGTGACCAGAGCATGGAACATGGACTACCCAAAGCATCGTAAAATTGCTCGTTGGACGATGCCTCTATGGCTTTATGTAAGTCTTACGGGTGTCCTTGTGTACGTGCTGATCTCTCCTTATTACTAAAAAAGCTTGAATCGTCCCATAAAATATGGCAGACTATATCACATTCAACTGAAACAAGGGGATGAACGGCGATGGAGGTCACCTATGAAATAAATGGCAACGTGGAGGCAGGAGAGCTGAGCCGTGTGTATGCATCGTCAGGAATGAAACGTCCTGTGGATGACCCGGAACGTCTTGCTCGTATGCTGGCTAATGCCAACTTGGTCGTTTCCGCAAGAATTAATGGGGAATTGATTGGCGTTGCACGTTGTTTAACAGATTTCAGTTACAGCTGTTTTGTTTCCTGTCTTGCGGTTTCGAAAGAAGCACAGGGAAAAGGGGTCGGCAGGCAACTTCTGGAGCATGTCAAGCAGGCAGTCGGTGAAGAGGCAGCAGTCGATTTGTACTCTACGCCTATCGCCATGACATATTACCCTCACTTAGGATTTGATACAATGGACAACGCGTTTCGTCTGCCACGAAAAAAATAATGAGTTATAAAGTGCTGCCTAAAAGGTAGCACTTTTTTGGTGCGCGTTATTTCTAGGATGTGTCTGAAAACTCATCACGTTTAATTTGAAAATAGCAGCGACGTAAACAAACGCTAGGAAAGACTTGCCCAACTTGTTGTAACGAGTAGACACACGGAAATAGTGATTTATTTTATTGGAAAAGCACTCAACTAAGTGGCTTTGGGTGAATCCCCTTAGCCGACAATATAAAAAAAACGAGTGGTCCCTTTGATGTATTTATTCGAAATGAGTTCCTCAGAAGCTCCATTCTTGACGAAATAAGAAATGTTGTATTAAAGTTTTGTAAATTTTATGTGTCAGAGTTAACGAATCTCTTTTTTTTGCTTATTAAATTCTGTATACTTTTCTCTAATACTGTTCCAGTGGGAAGGGCTCCTAATATTCGGTGCGATCTTTCTTTGAATCTCTGGACAGTAATACAATAACAAAATGTTAAAAAGACTGGGGGGACTAACATTGGGAAGGCGTTATTGCACACTCGTTACTTGGAAGAAGTAAGCTCCGTTCCAAAAGTTCATATGAGAAGAAACAATACCATTCTTTCTGTTCATCCCTTCATCTTTCCTATAAGGAATGTGCTACTACGTAAGAGGATGGCTTAAAGACAGAATGTGCTATTGTAAAATCTTATCTCCTACTAAAGAGAAATGGACTTGAAAGTAAGTGTATTATTCAAAACTTGTGGAGGTGAATCCCTCACTGGAGGGAAATAATTGGATTTAATTACAATAGCTAATCTTGTTCTGCTTGTCATTTTACTAGCACTAACGGCTTTCTTTGTTGCTTCTGAGTTTGCGGTTGTAAAGATTCGTAGTTCGAGGATTGAACAATTAATCGCAGAGGGAAATAAAAAAGCAGTTGTGGCCAAAAAAGTAACTCAAAATCTAGACTACTATTTATCAGCCTGTCAGCTAGGTATTACTGTGACAGCTTTAGGTCTTGGAGCCCTTGGTAAACCGGCTGTAAGCAGCATCTTGTATCCTGTTTTTGACTTTTTCAATGTTTCAGAATCGTTATCTTCAGTTATTTCGTATGCTTTAGCTTTTATGCTCGTGACGTATTTGCACGTGGTCATTGGCGAAATGGCCCCGAAGACCTTGGCCATCCAGTTTTCAGAAAAGATGACACTTCTGTTGGCCAGTCCCTTGTATTGGTTTGGGAAAATTATGTTTCCTTTTATCTTGACGTTAAACGGTGCTTCGCAAATTTTGTTAAGAATGTTTGGTGTCAAACCAATGGGACATGATCAATCCTATACAGAGGAAGAATTAAAAATTATTATGACCCAAAGCTATCAGGGTGGAGAAATCGACAGAGAAGATCTGCAATATATGGAAAATGTTTTTTCTTTTGATGAACATGTAGCAAAAGACATCATGCTTCCACGAACAGAGATAGTAACGGTCCATCAAGATATGACAAAGGAAGAGCTCGTCGCGGTAGTCGATGAACATAACTATACGAGATACCCGGTCATTGAAGGTGGAGACAAGGATAGAATCATTGGTGTGGTCAACGCAAAAAAAATGCTTCAAGCCATTGTTGCCGGTCAAGATGTAGATATGGGAACGTATATGCGCGACCTTCCCTTTATTTTAGAAGCAACTCGTATTCAAGACGCGATGCAGAAAATGCAACAGGAGAAAGTCCATATGGCTGTTGTTATAGATGAATACGGTGGGACATCAGGTATCGTCACAATGGAAGAGGTCATTGAAGAATTAGTCGGTGAAATTCGCGATGAGTTTGATGAAGATGAAGAAGCGGATATTGAAAAGGTAGGAACCGGTGAGTATGTCATTAATGGTCGTGTCTTACTAGATGATTTGGAAGAGCAATTTGGACTGGAATTTGATGGCCCTGAGAATATTGATACGATCGGTGGCTGGTTGCAATACAAGACCCAGGTTATTGATGGCACCAAACAAAAGACGGATGTTCAACTTGAAGAACATATATGGTCGGTGTTTGAAGTAGATAACCTTCAAATTAAAAAAGTAAAGTTTTATCAACACGCTGATAAAACTCGTCTAGAGCAAGCGTAATAAGCAATTACAAACCATGGAGGTGAATCCCTCTCAGGTTGAGAGGGAATAATTGGACCCAATTATTTTCGTTAATTTATTTCTTGTAGCTGTATTTATTTTGATGACCGCTCTTTTTGTTGGTGGAGAGTTCGCTATTCTTAAAGTCCGTATGTCACGAATTGACCAGCTCATTTCTGAAGGGAACAAGAAGGCCGTTTTAGCTAAAAAAGTCGCGCAAGAACTGGATTATTATTTATCGGCGTGTCAGTTAGGAATCACCATTACAGCTCTAATCTTAGGGGCGTTAGGTGAACCAACTGTGCAAAGAATGCTTCAACCAGTATTTGAACACTACAGTGTTCCTGATGCGATGGCAACAGCTCTTTCCTATGCAATCGCACTTGCGATAGTCACCTTTCTCCACGTAGTGATTGGAGAACTGGCGCCAAAAACATTAGCGATTCAATTTCCTGAGAAGATGACGTTATTATTAGCCCCACCGCTTTATTGGTTCGGTGTCATTATGGGACCAGCTATACGTATATTAAATGGTTCATCACAACGTATCCTCGGTTGGTTCGGAGTTAAACCAGCAGGGCATGAAACCGTGTATTCGGAAGAGGAACTGAAGCTCATTGTTTCTGATAGTTATAAGGGCGGAGAAATCAATAAAACAGAGCTTGCTTATTTAGAAAACTTTTTTTCATTTGATGGAAGAACGTTAAGTGAAATCATGGTGCCTAAAGAACAAGTCATCATGTTAAAGGCCGAAATGGATTTAGATGAAATCCTTCAAGTGCTTAATCAATATGATTACACCCGTTATCCAGTCATGAAAAGCAACAAATTGATTGGATTTGTGAATACAAAGGAAATGTTAACGAGTATTGCAGCGGGTCGAAATGGTGGAATTGAGCAGTTTCTGCATCATATCCCCCGAGTTAAGGAGTCAATGTTTATCCGTGACGTCTTCATAAAAATGAAGCAAACGCGCACCCATATGGCTGTTGTGAAGGATGAACATGGGGATCTAGTTGGATTAGTGACAATGGAGGACATCCTCACCGAAATTGTTGGTGAAATGAATGAAAACCATGACGGAAATGTCGGTTTTGCTACTTAAAAACGTAGCTTGATCGAATAGTAATTGCATTTAATACAGCTCTCTCTAAAGTGATTGGTTTATTCGTAATCGCTTTATGGAGAGCTTTTTTAGGGGGAACATAGATTCAGACTCCCTTATCAATGGAAGAATTTTTTATTACGTAGTATTTAAAGTGCTGCCTAAAAGGTGGTGCTTTTTTGCGCGCTGATTCTAAAGGATCAAAAAAAAGATTGTTCCTTTTACTGAAATTAGGTACAATTGATTGAGAATGAATATCATGATCAATTAAAAATACAAATGATCTTAGGGAGGGGAATGCACAATGAGTCAACCCGAGCTCTATGATGTAACCATAATTGGCGGTGGACCTGCAGGCTTGTACTCCGCGTTTTATTGCGGGATGCGTGACATGAAAACAAAGATTATTGAACATAATGATCGTTTAGGCGGGAAAGTATTGCTGTATCAAGAGAAAATGATTTGGGATATCGGTGGGATGACCCCACTAAATGGGGAGCAGCTCGTTGAAAATTTGATTCAGCAAGCCAACACTTTTGACCCTACTTTTGTGTTCAAGCAACGCATTCAATATATGGAGCGATTGGAAAATGGACATATTCGTCTGACCGCAGAAACAGGAGAAGTTCATGAGAGCAAAACGGTCATTATTGCTGCTGGTTCAGGTGTCCTTGTGCAGCGAAAGCTAGAGATTGAGGGTGCGGAGAAGTACGAAGTCAGCAACTTACATTATACGGTCACTTCACTGGAGCAATTCAAAGGGAAGCGCGTGCTTATTTCTGGCGGAGGCGATTCAGCCGTTGATTGGGCAAACGAAATTGCGCCGATCGCTGAAAGCGTCACGATTGTTCACCGTCGTGATATGTTTGGAGGGCTTGAACGTCACGTGCGTCACATGAAGGAAGTGGCTGAAGTGCTCACACCCTATGCATTGACGACATTGCACAGCACAGACGGATCAATGATTAATTCTGTGACCATTTCCAACGTCGACACCGAAGAAGAGGAAACGCTTTTTGTAGATGAGGTCATCGTGAATCATGGAGTTCACGGGGATCACGGCTTGCTTAGGGAGTGGGGCCTCGACATGACGCAGTATCAAATTTATTGCAACAAATTTATGGAAACCGAGCTTCCTGGCGTTTTTTGTGCAGGAGATACAGCTTTGCACGAGGGCAAGCTTCGTTTGATCGCAGGGGCTTTTGTTGAGGCTGGACTTGCCGCAAATGCGGCCAAAACGTTTATTGATCCAGAGGCGACAAAAGCAGCGTATGTGTCCTCCCACAATGAACGTTTTAAAGAAAAGAACAAGGAATTGCAACAACAGCAACGCGTCGGCGTGTAAGTAGGGCGAAATGTATGCCGTGATAGACGAGGATCTCACTGTGCATAAAGATGAGCCGAGGATCGTAGCAAAATCTATGACTCCTCACTCTGTTATGTCTTCGGCCAGCGCTAGCAGCTTATGCATTGTGTTCCAGTTCCTTGTCGTCACATCAGTTTTGATTGCTTTTGCCAATGGTGTGGTTCGTATGCTTTGCCGTAGAAAAAGGAAGAGTGTATGGCCTGTTAAAGTATAGTCATCTTTTCCATCTGCACGCGTAGCAAGCTCCGTTTCCATTGTGTCAGGTAGCTCATCTGTTGCCAAGACGAAATAAACATTCCCACCTTCAGGTACATCGTTGATATCGTAAGGGCAGCTGGAGATTATATCCTGGAGCTCTTTAAGGGTTTTTAAGGCAATATCAATATGAAAACCGAACACCTTTAAGCAATGGGCTTCCATGTCTGAACGAAGTGACACCTTGTCTGCATTTGACGTAAACACCACATTGCCGCTTTGAATATACGTTTTCACATGTTCGAGTCCCATGCCCTCTAATCCTTTCCTGAGGTCTGCCATGGGCACTTTTTTATGTCCGCCAACATTGATGCCACGAAGAAACGCAATATATGTTGTCATGAGAAGTGCTCCTTTCTATGAGTATGTCCATCGTATACGAAAACCCCTTCCAGTTCACCCTCTTTCTCTTAAAACCATGGTATAATGAGGGCGTTTACATAGATTGAGGGAGGGAAACAAAAATGGAGCTCTTAGTGGATGCAAAGGCACAGCTCGGTGAAGGCCCAAGCTGGTTTGCCAACGAAAACAAACTGTATTGGGTTGATATCATTGGCAAGAAAGTCCACCAGTACGATCCAAAGACCGGCAAGGATGAACAGATTCAGGTAAGTCACATGGTAGGCACACTGGCGCCGGTCGCATCGGGTGGCTTGATCATCGCCATGCAAAACGGTATTCATCTTTTAGACTGGGAAACCGGGGGCGTGACGCCAGTGATTGATCCAGAGCAAGATCTGCCTGACAATCGATTTAATGATGGAAAATGTGACCCTGCTGGCCGCCTTTGGGCTGGTACGATGCACTTGCACGGTCAAAAAGAGGCAGGTGCTTTGTATTGTCTCGACACAGACGGCACGGTGATGAAAAAGCGTTCACAGGTGAGTACCTCCAACGGCCTAGCATGGTCTCCAGATGGGACGAAAATGTACTACATCGACACGCCAACGCAGCAGGTTGTGGAATTCTCTTACGACCAAGCGACTGGTGACATCTCGAACGAAGAGGTCATCATCACAGTGCCAAGAGGCGCAGGATCTCCTGATGGCATGACGATTGATCAGGAAGGTATGCTATGGATTGCTCATTGGGGTGGGAGTGGCATCTCCCGCTGGGACCCGAATCAGAAGAAACAGCTAGATTTCATTGATGTTCCCGCATTAAACGTCACATCATGCGCGTTTGGTGGCGATCAGCTCTCCGATTTGTATATAACGACAGCAAGAGTAGGTACAAGCGACGAGCAGCTTGAGAAATATCCTCATGCTGGCGGAGTGTTTCTCCTGCAAACAAATGTAAAGGGCAGCCCGACGTTTTCCTATCAGGGGTAGTATATTGATTATATTCATTCTGCAACCCATTGCAAATTCTCTTGCGGTGGGTTTTGTTACGCTCTTTTTTCTGGCTCATAGCCTCGCAGTACGGCAGCTAAAAGTCCTGGAAAACGAGTCTCTAAGTCTTCCCTTCGAAGGGAGATAAAGCGATGTGTTCCTTCTGTTCGAACGTGCACAACGCCGGCCTCGCGTAACGTTTTTACGTGATGTGAGACGGTCGACTTTCCGACGGGCACAGAGAGGTTGCCACAGGCTAATTCTTCCCTGTCAGATAAACTGGATACAATGGACAAGCGAATCGAATCGCTTAGTGCATAGAGCACAGTTGGTAACTGGAGGGTTGAAGTGGCAGGGTGATGAAGCGGTTTCAGAATAAGCACTCCCTTTTTAATAGTAGGCGTGGTCCAGCAAAGTTGGTTGCATTGTAACACAGTGCATGCTATATTTCTATAGTTCGATAACTATAAAACTATATTGAGGTGCACAAAAGTGCCTTCTACAAAAAACACTGAACGGCCTGTCATGAATGAAGGTCTTGTCACCTTGTTGATCAGCATTACGCTAGTGTTTGTCGTGATGAACACGATGATGTTCAATATTGCTTTGCCATCCATTGCAACCGAATTTGCTGTGTCTGAAGCGACTGCAAGCTGGCTCGTTACCGGGTATTCAATCGTTTTTGCCATTTCATCGATTACATATAGTCGCCTATCCGATTTTATTCCGATACGCCGGTTGCTTGCCATCAGCATGTCGATTGTCAGTCTGGCTGCCATTGTTGGTCTCTTCAGCCACTCGTTTTTCGTACTAATGGGTGTCCGAATCGTCCAAGCGGCGGGGGCAGGAGCCATTCCTGCGTTAGGCTTGATTCTCGTGAGCCGCTTTATTCCAACAGGAAGGCGGGGAAAGGCGATGGCTGCAGTGATGGCGGCGGTTTCCCTTGGTTTAGGGCTCGGCCCCGTTGTTGGTGGGATCATCGTAGAGTTTGCAGGCTGGAATACGTTGTTTGGAGTCACAGCTATTATTTTACTTCTTGTTCCTTTTGTATACAAACAAATCCCAGCAGAAACGCCTGTAAAAGGGAGTTTTGATGTGATGGGTGCGCTTTTCATAGGCGTGGGAACGACATGCGTCCTGTTGTTTTTGACAACGCAAGTATGGCTCGCGTTTTTGATTGGTGTGGTGTCTTTACTTTTGTTTGTATGGCGCATTCGGACAGTAAAGGAGCCTTTTGTGGAGCCGACTCTTTTTCGTCATCGACGCTTTCTTTTGTTGAGTGCGGTAGGCATTGCCGCTTATTTATGTAACTTTGCGACCCTGTTTTTACTTCCACAGCTACTGCATCATTCGCACAATCTTAGCGCCAGTTCGGCAGGCCTTATTATTTTTCCAGGTTCATTGCTTGCCATGATTATTTCTAATCGAATAGGAAAGTGGATCGATAATCGGGGCAACGAGCAGATTCTTTCCTATATGCCATGGATACCGCTGGTGGCAATGGTGTTATTCGCCTCCTTTGCAGCCGAATCATTTGTAGCAGTGCTCTTGATTTACATGCTTATGAGCCTGGGCATTACTGCTTTAAACAGTAGTGTTTCAAACGAAATGTCCCGTGTCCTCGAAGCGCGTCAAATTGGCACCGGCATGGGATTATTTCAGCTGCTACAGTTTTTCAGTGGTGCGTTTGGGGTGGCTGTTACAGCAAGCGCCTTAACGTGGCAAAAGGAGCTGACATTGTCTGTCGCCTATAGCAATATCTTCTGGGGCATGGCCGTGGTAGCTCTTTTATCCATTGTGCTTGCGATGGGCTATCGTCGGGCAACAGCCATTCATGTAAAGCAGTCGCGGCATGGTGCATAAGTGAAATAGGAAACAAGCGTTTAAAGCATGGTGTGTGCTCTAAGCGCTTGTTTTTTTAGAAGGATGTCTCGTCTTTTAAGTGCTAGAACAGATAGTAGAAAGACCGTGATAAAAAAAATTCTCAAGCTCGTACCGATTTTACAATAGTCTTTCTAGACGATGGGTTGTCACATAGTGCTGCAACTTCTGGACATCCTGCGTTTTAGAGGCAAGAGCGATATGACTGTCCGGGCGCACAAGGTACAGCGCATCCTTTCGCAAACCTGCTTGTCTTGCTTTATCCGTCCATGGCATGGTATGGATTGGAATATTTAAAGTGGCCGCTTTTTCGGTGAGTGCTGGAGTGCAATTGCCGTAGACATGAATTTGCCAGTCAATAGATTGAAGATGACTAAAATTATCACCTGTCCAAGGCAAACGATCACCACTCTTTCGTTTTCCAACAGCCCCTTCACTTAATACGCTTGAACGATAGGAAATGCCAATTTGACTCACGGTATGAAAGGCGATTTCTCGAACAAACGGCCATTTGAACAACAATGGCGCGAGCTTTGGTGCGATGAAATTCCGAATTGTGCGACCGAAGACATTTTGCATCATCACCGTACTAAACGCGCGATCTGTTGTGGCAACGAGCGTTTTGGCAAAATCGATGCGCTCTGTTTCATAGGTTTGCAGAATGGAGACATCCGCACGTTTGTGAATAGCCGCAGCGAGCTTCCATGCGAGGTTGACGGCATCGCCAATCCCTGTATTCATTCCTTGCCCACCAGCAGGGCTATGAATGTGAGCGGCGTCACCAGCAATGAACACACGGCCTTTTTGGAATTGTTCGGTGACACGGTGGTGGACACGGTATTCGGAATACCAGTTTACGCATTGAATTTGAATTTGACACAAATCTTCGACAAATGATTGAAACTGAGGATGCTGTCCACCATCCTCCCCACGGAATTCTTCTGGTAGAATGCCGAGCAGACGTTGGGTTTTTGCCGTGCGAACAGGGAGCATCAACAGCAGACCTTTTTTATAAAGATAGGCGTCCATGCCGCCGTCAATCGCTTTCCCCGTGGCCTCGACATCGGCGACAAAAAACGGTCTTTCGTAGGTTCCACCAGGAAATGCGAAGGCCAATCCTTTGCGGACAGCGCTGTGGGCGCCATCACAACCACAAAGATAAGAGGCTTCAATACGGTCCGTATGTCCATCAAGTTGGACAGTCGCTACAACGTCCTCACCTGAATCGATGAAGTGAACAAGTTCTGTATTCCATTCTACGTCGACGCCTTTTTGTTGAAGGTGGCGAATCAGCAACTCCTCATGCTCGTCCTGCGCAAAACTTACCACATAGGGATACGGACTCAGCTTTTGGCCAATGTCGCCAACATGAATGTCACCTCGAACCCCTTTTTCGCTGTGAATCTGTGCGTGTTCAACCTTTATCCCTCGTTCAATCACTTCATCGGCAAGCCCCATTTGCTGATAAAACTCTAGTGTCCTCGCATGCACCGCCATGGCACGCGACGTATTTCCTGGTCCCGGCTGTTTATCAATAATTCGCACAGAAACATTGTAGGAGGTGAGCCACAGCGCCAGCACGAGACCCGTAGGACCAGCGCCAGAAATTAGCACGTCTGCTTTCATCCTCTTCATTCCCTTCACGTAAACCTTCTCTATACCATTAGTATACCCCCCACATCAGAAAGGTTAACGGCGCAAGGAGTGACGATTATAGCACAAAACGTGATGTGGAAATGGATTGTGTCGAGGGGAAGTATAGGGCGTATAGAGAAATCTGTCATGTGATTGAAGGAACAGAAAAAGCATAATGTAGAATGGCTTACCCTGACGTTCGTTTGCTTCGCATGCCAGAAAGCTTTGTTATGGATTTATCTTGAACAAATTCCTCATAGGCATTTGTTTCACTGCCGTAAAGAGCGATTTTGCCTTCTTGATTAAAATGGAGCCCCCATCCATACGTTTTTGGTAGCGCAGAGGCACGTAAACAGGCGTGGGACTTTTGAAAAAAAGCTTTTCTAGCTTGTTCATTCTGTTCCTCGACAGGAATCTGTTTGTGGTGGAGATGCACTTGATAAAGAAGCTCCTCCTGCGTGTAGCTGTAGGGGTGGGCAGAAAGCATATCGTATTCAATTCGTGCCTTTGTCAGAGCTTTCCCCTCTTTCACTTTAGGAGCAGTTCCCTCCAACGCACGACAATCTGGTGACGTCGTAATAAATGTCTGATAATAGTTCAAATCTTGTGGCATAGGTTCCTCCTCTTGACAATGTTTTCTTTCCTCTTTAGCGTTAGTATATCTTACTATTGCAAAATTAATAATAAGGAGCATGCAAATGAACATTCGCCACTTATTGGAGAAAGATGCTTTACCAGTTAAACGGGTCATCAATGAATGGTGGGGTGGCAGGGATATGATCCAAATGGTGCCGCGTTTGTTCTTTCAGCATTTTAATGACACAAGCTTTGTAGCTGAAAGAGATGGAGAAATGATTGGTTTTATTATTGGGCTTCGGTCTCAGTCAAGAGCTAATGAGGCGTATATCCATTTTATTGGTGTCCATCCGGGGTATCGAAAGGAAGGGGTCGCTGGAATGCTATACGAGCGCTTTTTTCAAACAGCTCTTGCAAACAACGAAGCTGTTACCGTTCGCTGTATTACATCGCCAATCAACAAAGCATCTGTTGCTTATCATAAAGCAATGGGCTTTGAAGTCGTCTCAGGAACGGAAAATGAGGATGGCTTACACGTACAGAGTGATTATGATGGCGATGGAGTTGACCGTGTTGCCTTTGTGCGAACGATTACGCGGGAAGATATGCCCAATGTCTTATGCGAAGAAGTGTAGCACGGGCAAAGTGTCCGGAAATGGTGCTTTTGTGCCCGGAAATGCTATGGTCGTGCCCGAAAATGAACCTGAAGTGCCCGAATTTCAACCTATCGTGCCCGAAACTAAGGAAAGTGCCCGGAAATTCGTCAATAGTGTCCGATAAACAGGTCGGAGTGTCCGGAAATCTGTAGGCGGTGTCCGAAAAAACTTCTGAAGTGCCCGAAAATGAATAACAAAAAAGGCTGCCGTGGCAGCCTTTTTGCTTAAAACGTAGCGGCAAGCGTTTTAGCCTGGTCAACGCCTGTGGCAATAATGTTCTCAGCTTGTTCAGGTGCTGCATTATGTCCTTCAACGATGACTAATTCCGGTGTTGTGATGCCGGCAAGCCCGAGCGTTTGTGAGACAAGACGTAGTGCCATCTCAGCATTGGCAAGGTCACCGGAGTAATTGCCACCACGAGCTGTAAGAAGTGCGACGGTTTTATCACTGGCTAACCCTTCAGGACCATTTGCTGTATATCTAAAGGTTTTCCCTGCTTGCATAATGTAAGACAGGTACGTAACAAGTGGGGCAGGTACTGTGAAATTCCATAATGGGAATGCTATAACAATTTTCTCGGCAGCTAAAAATTGGTCAAGGTATTGCACAATCGTTTGGGATAGGTCAGCTTCTTCTGTCGTCATCTCTAGCTCATTTGCTCGTTTATACATTGACGTAATCGCCTTATTGCCGTAGTAAGGAAGGTTCAAATCAAAGAGATTGAGCTCTGTGATGTCGTCCTCAGGGTGATTTGCACGGTACGACTCAAGAAATGTGTCGTAGAGCTTAACACTCACAGATTGCTCGGCTGGGCGATCGTTCGCTTTAATAAATAGAACTTTAGACATTAAAATAACCTCCAATAAATGTTTTTATGTGTTTCTGTTGCAAGCACAGTTAAATCGATGAATAACAACCAAACAAATTGTTTAATTGCAACTTGACTAAGCACATTATATACCGATTTACGTCTAACTGCAACTAACTCAGTCACATTATGCGCTGAACTAAAATTAACTGCAACTAACTTAAGCACATTATATACTGACTTATAATTAACTGCAACTAAAATGAGCACATTAATACCGATTTCGATTTAATGACAAAAAATAAGACGTCAAGGTTTATCCTTGCGTCATTAAGTCTTCCAACGTGTACATCTGAAGTGTGTCCAACACCGTCACTTGTGTTTTCTTTAAAACTTCTATGATCTGCTCATCGAGGTCATGGACGACCTGTTCACACGCTTTTGAAGGGAGATGACCGATATGTTCTTCACATTCATGTGGAGGTTCTAAAGCTAAATGCACATCAGCTAGTGTAATTAGGTGAGCAGGTACCTTCAATAGGTATCCTCCGTCACGTCCCTCTCTTGCTTCAACAAGCCCGGCTTGTGTAAGTGCGGACATCACCCTTCTGAGAAAGGTGGCGTGAGATTGAATATGAGCGGCCAACGTGGCACTGGAAACAACAGTCCCACGGTTTGCTAAAAATGCCAGAGCGTGAACAGCTGCTCTAAACTTCGATGGTCCAATTTGTTCAGTCCTTTGTGTAGTCAACATGCCACCTCATTTCTTTCATCTCCTGTTATTGTACATGACAATGAATTTTGAAAGCAATGGATAGACGTATGAATCGGATAGAATAAACAGTAGAAAGTTATGAAAAGTGTGATAAAATAATTTATCATTTTATGTGGAGCTGAAAAACATGAGGCGTATTTTAACTGGAAAATCCAAGGTGTTTTTGGCTATGCTGTTGTCTTTCCTTCTTGTCTTCTCGATTCCTGTTTCATTTGAGGTTCTTTTGTATCGTCAGATGGAACAAAGCATAAGAACACAGCATAGCAAAGGAAATGTAGCAATGCTGGAGCAACTTAGACAAGTGCTCGATCAACGCCTTAATGAAGTGGATCAATTGGCCGTTCAGGTCGCCTTTCATCCGCACCTTCAATTGGCATTAAGTACGAATCATGAAAACTATTTGTATTTCCAACTCATTCAAAGCTTGAAAGCCTTGGACAATAATCCGTTTATAAAAGATTTTTTTATTTACTTCAAGGAGAAAGACATTGTACTGACACCAAGTATAAAAACAAATTCATCAATATTCTTCTCGAAATACTATCGGTACGAACAGAGTCAGTTGAATCATTTACCAAATTTTATAACAACATATTCAGGGGAAAAAAATTATCTACCAGCGCAAATTGTTCATAACCCTTTTACAAATGAAAAACCTTCTGTAATTACGTTTTTACAAGGACTTCCTTATGGTGATTCAACTCCAACAGCGTTGTTAGGTGTCCTTGTCTACAAGGAAAAGATATCATCTCTACTCCATACTATAAATGATGTGAACCAGAGCACCGTATTTATTTTCAATGAACAAAGGCAATTAATTATGCGAACAGGAGGCGATGATAAGCTACCTATCCCTTCAACGCAATTAATGGAAGGGAATCACGGGAGTATTGAAACAAATGTAGACGGTGTTATGCAAAATATATCCTATGTAAAATCTAATCATAATGGGTGGACGTATGTTTCAGCGATTCCAAAACAGACGTATAGTGCGCCACTTGTAAAGGTACAGAACACGGCTCTTATTTTTTTAATTTTATGCTTATTTATCGGTCTGGCAGCTTCGTATTTTCTCACCGTGTGGCATTACAAGCCGTTAGAAGCACTTGTTTCATCTATTATAAAACCTTTTCATCAAACAAAGCTTCCTAGAAATGAATATGCATTCATCACAGATACTTTTTTTGACATGCAGGAGAAGGAAAAAACATTAGAAAAGCAACTTCATTTGCAAGAGCCAACAATGAATGAGGAAAAAACGCGGCGATTAATCCAGGGAATTGACAATGTATCAGGGGTCATCGAACAATTTGTCTGTGTCTCGTCGTATTTCGTCGTTGTGGCGTTAGAGTTCGAAGACGATTCATTAGAAGAAGGGAAATCTAGTCAGTGGAAGCTCATTCAGTTTTTAATCCAAAATATTTGTGAAGACTGCTTTAGCACACAAGGGAATATCTACACGACGTGTGTTGAGAAAGATCGTATCGCTATTATTCTCAATTACAAAGCTCCCCCATCTGCACATTGGATCAGTGAAATGGAGGAGAGAGCAGTACATATTAAACAAGTTCTTGAAAACACATTTCAACTTTCTGTCACCATCGGGATTGGAAACGTACAATCGGATATTCGAAAAGTAAAAACGTCTTATCAAGAAGCGCTGCAAGCCCTCGAATATCGATTTATTAAAGGCAAACAAGTGATTACGTTTTTCGAGGAACTTTCTGTTGAACCACATTATTATTATCCTACGGACGTCGAAGAGCAGCTTATTAATACCATAATGTCTGGGGATACCGCTAAGGCTCTTCAACTTATAGATGAACTGTTCACACTGAACTTTGAAGATCGAAACATCTCGTTAGAAGTGGGTCAATGTCTTGCTTTTAATTTGACCAGCACATTGTTAAAAGTATTGAATCGATTGTCTGTAAAAAAAGCACCGTGGCCAGCGAAGTTACTCGAAGATATGACAATGTGTCGAACGGCAGTCGAGGTCTTACATTTAGTGAAACAATATTGCGAAACCATTTGCGAGTATGTGGAGCAGGATCGAACAGATTATCAAAATGAAATGTACCTTGAAATTAAACGCATGGTCCAAGAACACTATGCTGACCAATCATTTAACGTTGCAGCAATCGCAAATAATCTCGATAGAACCCAGCAGCATGTGTCAACTTTTTTCTCAAAACATCATGGAGGTTCCTTAAAAGATTACGTAGCAAAAGTGCGCCTGTCTCATGCGAAAAGTATGCTTCGAAATCGAAATAACACAATAGCTGACGTCGCCAAAGCGATTGGATATGCAAACGATATCGGAGTGATCCGTTTGTTCAAAAAGTATGAAGGAATTACCCCTGGACAGTACCGAGACCAGCAAGATGATGGCGAATCTTACAAATAAATAGTCCATCTTAAAAAGTGTCTATAGGCGGATGAACGTTGTTTTGGCAAGATGGAAAAGCACCTTCATAAAAATGAGTAGGAGGATTTGTTTATGAAAAAGAAAGCGCTATCAATTTCGGGTGTTATCGCTATGGGGGTTCTTTTCGCTCTTTCCGGATGTCAAAACAATGAAGCAGGAGGAGAAGCAGAAGATGGGAGTTTAAATGTTTCTTATTTTGTGGGGATGGTAAGTGAGGTTTCTGCAAATGTAAAAGATTTAAATGAAGTCGCTGCCTATAAACAGCTTGAGGAGAAAACAGGCGTCACCGTCGATTTTCAACATCCTCCTGTTGGTGGTGATTATAATCAACAGTTCAATCTCATGATGGCATCAGGAGAACTGCCAGATGTGATTGAAAGAAACTGGGCCCAGGTTCCAGGAGGTATTAACAAGTACGCGAATGAAAAAAAGCTTGTGAAATTAAATGACTATCTGAGTGATCATGCACCAAATCTATCGAAAGTGCTTGCAGAGAATCCTGATTGGAAAAAAATGATTTCTACTGATGATGGCGGCATTTATGTGTTTCCATTTATTCGTGGCGAAGAAAAATTATTGACTTTTTTTGGACCAATTATTAGACAAGATTGGTTAGATACGCTTGGTTTGGAAAAACCCGAAACCATTGATGAATGGCATCACGCGTTAACTCAAATAAAAACAAATGATCCAAATGGGAACGGGGAAGCGGATGAAATTCCACTTTTGCCTGATTTAAATGCGAATGCATTTGTCGGGGCATTCGGTGCGGCTTCAGGTTTTTATCAAGAAGAGGGAACGGTCAAATATGGACCAATTGAGCCTGAATTTAAGGATTTTATCGAGCTCATGAAAAAGTGGTATGAAGAAGGTTTAATTGACCCTGATTATATGGCTACTGACAAAAAGCTGCGTGATGCTAAGGTAACAGGGAATCAACTTGGCTCATTTGTCTCTTACGCAGGGTCAGGAATAGGCTATTATATGGGGTTAATGGAAGAATCAAATCCTAATTTTCAATTGGCACCGACAGTTTATCCCTCTCTTAACAAGGGTGAACTAGCCGATTTTGCACATGTTGCTCCAGTATATGATGGCTACGGTGCGGCTATAACGACCTCGAATCCGGACATTGAAGAAACAATTGAGTGGATGGATTATAAGTATGGAGAAGAAGGACATATGCTCTTCAACTTTGGAATTGAAGGGGAAAGCTACGAGATAATCGATGGTTACCCTACGTTCACGGAAACCATTACAGACAATGAAGAGGGACTACCAATGGTTCAGGCGCTTGGTATGTATGTCCAATCGAGCTACTACGGGCCTTTCGTTCAAGATGTTCGATATATTGAGCAATACATGACAAGCCCTGCACAGAAGGAAGCTGTGGTGATTTGGGGCAAAGGAAAGAATGAGAAAGACCTGCCCGTCATTACGCCTACAGAGCAAGAAAGCAGTGAACTGTCTTCTATAATGAACGATGTGAATACGTATAAAGATTCCATGGTCAATAAATTTGTCATCGGTGAGGAATCTATGGAGAATTACGACAATTTTGTTGAAACAATAAAATCTATGGGAATGACCAAAGCCATTGAAATTAACCAAGCTGCTTTGGATAGATATGAAGCGAGGTGATGACATTTTAATGAGAGAGGAGCAGTGAGATGGGTAAGGTCATTACTGAAAAGCAAAAGACGGATTTATTGTATAAGAAACGGACGTACTGGTATCGATTGGG
Source organism: Aureibacillus halotolerans (assembly GCF_004363045.1). NCBI lineage: Bacteria > Bacillati > Bacillota > Bacilli > Caryophanales > Bacillaceae > Aureibacillus > Aureibacillus halotolerans. The sequence continues at coordinate 78,649 of NZ_SNYJ01000004.1, read as the reverse complement.
CAAAGATCTTAAGCGCAATCGGTATATCTATGCCATGGTGTTACCGGCTGTCTTGTATTACGCCATTTTTCACTATGCGCCAATGTACGGACTGCAGATTGCGTTTAAAGAGTATAGTACAACGATCGGCATATGGAATAGTCCCTGGTCTGGTTTTGAACACTTCAAGGACTTCTTTTCGGGCTATTACTTTTGGCCATTGATACGAAATACCGTATTGATCAGTTTATTCGAGTTGATGTTTGCTTTTCCGGCACCTATCATTCTTGCTTTATTGCTTAATGAGGTGCGACGACTTGCTTTTAAACGTACCATTCAAACGATTACGTACTTGCCGCATTTCATCTCCGTTGTGGTTGTGGTGGGAATGCTCGTCGACTTTACTGCCCGTGACGGATTAATCAACCAACTTACCGCCATGTTTGGCTTTGAACCAATTGCTTTTATGCAGGAAGCCTCCTGGTTTAGGCCAATATACATCGGATCGGGCATATGGCAAGGGATTGGTTGGGGATCTATCATTTATTTAGCGGCTATGGCAAATGTGAATCCGCAGTTGTATGAAGCCGCGAAAATGGATGGAGCCGGTCGGTTTAAGCAGGCGTGGCACATTACGATTCCTGGCATTTTGCCGACTATTGTGATTCTTTTCATCCTCCAAATGGGCAGTATGATGACAGTAGGGTATGAAAAAATTATATTGATGTACAATCCAATGACGTATGAAACAGCCGATGTGATCTCTACTTATGTGTATCGGAAAGGGATACTTGAAGCCAATTTCAGCTATAGTGCTGCCGTCGGTCTGTTCAATTCAGTCATCAACTTTGCACTTCTTATTGGTGCGAATATTTTGAGTCGGAAAGGGACAGGAAGCAGCTTATGGTAGGGGGTGGATTGAATAATGAAGCGAAGCGCTGGCGAAAAAGTATTTGATGCAGGGAACACAGTGTTCATGATCCTATTGATGTGTGCCACATTGTATCCATTTTTATATGTGTTGTTTGCATCGTTAAGCGATCCTGCCCTTGTTTCTCAACACCGAGGCCTTTTATTGTGGCCGGAAGGTTTTTCTATAGAGGCATATCGCTTAGTTTTTGATAACCCAATGGTCCTTGTTGGGTATGGAAATACATTAATTTATGTCATTGGCGGTACGGTATTAAATATGATTCTAACCTCGATGGCTGCCTATGCGTTGTCACGAAAAAAAGTCATGCTAGGTAAACCTATTATGATGGCGATCGTCTTTACAATGTTCTTCTCTGGTGGTTTAATTCCTACATATTTATTAGTAGGTGATCTAGGTTTAGTCGACACAAGGTGGTCGATGATTTTGCCAACAGCGATAAGTGCCTGGAATTTGATCATAATGAGGACGTCATTTCAAGGTATTCCTGATAGTCTTGAGGAATCTGCAAAGATAGATGGGGCAAATGATTTCACGATATTTTTCCGCATCATCATTCCTTTATCATTACCAGTAATGGCTGTTATTACGTTGTTTTATGCTGTTGGTCATTGGAACCAATACTTTAATGCATTGGTGTATTTGCGGGATCGAGATTTGTTCCCTCTTCAATTAGTTCTAAGGGAAATCCTCATTCAAAACAGCACAGATGAATTTATGACAGGGATTTCAGGTGGGGAAAGGCACATGATTGGGGAAACCATTAAATACGCCACCATTATTGTTGCGACCATTCCAATTCTATTCTTATATCCAATGCTACAAAGGTTTTTTGTGAAGGGTGTATTAATCGGATCATTAAAAGAATAAGGTTTTACTTTAATGATATACTCTGTCGACCGTAGGCAGGGTATATTTTTTTAGGAATCATTCAAGCCATATGAGAATGTCACATGAGCGAATAATAGACGAAGAGATCGTTAAGGTTATTTCCGACATAAATAAAGTGAAGTCATATGTAGTTTTTGTAAAACTACGACCTGCGCCCGTTGTATAACATACAGACGAATGGTACGATAAGGATGATAAAGTAAGAAAAATTTTGTGTAAGACGGGGCGTGCATAAATGTTCCAGGAGTTTTTGGATTTTTTGATGACGTTTGGAATATGGGGATTGATGATTCACTCGTTTTTAGACGCTGTCATTTTTCCGATTCCTGCATTTTTTTTGCAAGTACCTTTAAGTTTAATCGATCCGTCTCAGGCACTATGGCTTGCTACGGCAGGGTATGTGGCATGTTTACTAGGGACACCAGTGGGCTATTTTTTAGGACGCGTCCTTGGAAAAGGGATTCTTCAGAAAATACTAAAGCCAAAATGGGTCGATGCCGCTACGAGGATGTTTGAGAAAAATGGCGAAGCAGCGGTATTAATCGGTGCGTTTACGCCAATTCCATTTAAAGTGTTTACGATATTATCAGGATTCTTAAAGTTTCCCCTTTGGAAGCTCATTTTGTATGCAGCTATCGGTCGTGCTGTAAAGTTTTATGTTGTCGGAGGTCTGATTTTTGCTTATGGCCAAGCGGCAGAGGGCATGGTGAAGGGAGTCTCTCTTTATATTTTCCTTATTGGGGTGCCTTTGTTGTTGATTGGTTTATTCGTTAAACGAAAGTTTATGGCAAAGAAACAGAATGCCTCGAGCACGTCACTGAATAAGGTGCATGCAGACGATAAATCTTCATAAAAAAGCGATGGGAATCGAAGCCCATCGCTTTTGATTTAGCTCTTTGGTTTTCCCGTGTAGGCCAATACCGCATCACGTAAAAATTCGGCGCCACCAGGCTGATGATCATCATAATATTTTGTAAAACGTTCGTCATCGACGTACATTTGCGCAAGGCCTACGTGTGCCTCTGGAGAATAGGAGCTCCACGTGTAGGTAAGCCATTGCTTGTGTAGGTCCGCTGTTTTTTGACCAAGTGGACCTGCAGGGTCGCCTGTTTTGTATGCCTCAATGAGGGTGTCTAACACCTCTTGCTCCAATGCTTTAAAAGCCTCATACTCTTCAACAGTCATATTCATGAACTTCTTATTAGAAGCATCAATCCTGTCGCCTCCATATTTTTCACGAATCTCCTCACCGTATTTCGCTTCGTTTTCCTGTATTGCCTTCTGTTTAAAGGCTTCAAATTTTTCCTGATCTCTCATTGGAATGCCCCTTTCTGTTTGTTCAATCGTCTTCTTAACGTTTCCAAGCAGGGCGTCAAGAAGAGCTCGTTTTTGAAGGAGGTTGCGCTGATGTTCTTTAAGAGCAGCTAATCCATTGAACGTGGGATCCGTCACGATGCTTTTGATTTGCTCTAGTTCTACGCCAAGCTCTTTATAAAAAAGAATTTGTTGCAAGCGATCGACCTCCTCAGCTCCATATATTCTGTAGCCCGAGGAGTTGATACGAGCGGGTTTCAGCATGCCGATTTCATCATAATAGCGCAGTGTTCGTGCACTAACACCAGCCATCTGAGCAAGTTTTTTTACAGTGTATTCCATATCGAATGCCTCCTTCAAAAATAAGCTTAAACATTTACGTTGCGTCAAGGTCAAGGGGTAAAAAATATCTTTTTCGTTTTCAATAATACAGTAAAATAGTATGATGAATGAAAGCGCTTAAAAGAAATGAGGGACTAAAATGAAAGCAGCTGTTTTGGAACACCCATTGACGATTTCCATAAAATCATTGGAGCGTCCTGTACCAAACGCAGGAGAGGTTCTGATTAAAATAACGGCGGTTGGACTTTGCGGATCAGACGTGCACTATTATGAGCATGGAAAAATTGGTCGCTTCGTTGTTGAAAAGCCTATTATTCTAGGGCATGAGGCAGCAGGTGAAATCGTGGGCATAGGCGAAGGTGTCACTTCTCTATCAGTCGGTCAACGTGTGGCTATTGAGCCCGGGATGACCTGTGGCGAGTGTGAGTTTTGCCGCGACGGTACGTATAATTTATGCTCAGAGGTTGAGTTTTTAGCCACACCACCATACGATGGTGCGTTTTGTGAATACGTGACGATGAGAGAAGAGGTTGTTTATCCGATCCCTGACAGCATGTCCGATGAGACCGCAGCACTGATTGAGCCCTTTTCGGTTGGACTTCATGCGGTCCGTAGAGGCACGTTGACCGAAGGAGAGACGGTCATCATTATGGGCATGGGGCCAATTGGGCTTATGGCTGCGGCAAATGCCAGGCTGGCAGGTGCCTCTATGATTGTCGCTGTTGACCTAGAGGAGAAGCGACTCGACATGGCTCGGCAATTTGGAGCGACCCATACAGTAAATCTCAGGGAAGGCAAGCTAGAAGAGGAGCTTGCCCACATCACAGATGGTCGTGGAGTTGACCTTGCCTTAGAAACGGCAGGGCATCCTGATGCGCTAAGGCAGGCCATCCAAGCCGTTAGACGTGGAGGGCGCGTCGTCATCGTCGGTTTGCCCCCAGTAGATGAAGTATCCCTCCCTGTCCCATACATGGTAGATAGTGAGCTCAAGCTCATCGGCGTCTTTCGTTATCATCATACCTACCCAGACGCCATTAAATTGCTCTCTGATGGGAAAGTGGATATCACACAAATGATTACAGGGAAGTACTCACTTGAAGAAACAGGAGCTGCTTTCCAAGCAGCTATACACGACAAGGCGAATACGCTAAAGATGATGATTTACCCTGGCTGATGATTCACATTTTCATCCTTCTTAGATTCGCCATTTCTGTTGCTCGAATTGTACCGGATTAATATGCTACGGACGCAGGACTATGCGGATATCGCAGGTCCTCGTCCGTAGCATTTTTAAATTTATGAAATTAAGCTGGCTTCGTTGCAACGAGGGTAAAGGTCTTTGGCAGGCCGATGTCATTCATTTTATGATTAGGCTCTTCAGACAACACATCAATCGTAAGCCCTGCCTTTGCGACGGCGGTCACAATCTCCCCAAGTGTCCACTTCCGTTGGAAGACACGGGGTAGCTTGTCTCTTTTGTCTTCTGGCAAATGCTTTGAAGAGGCGGGAACCTGTTCATTTATTGTCGGATCAAAATAGTTTCCATCGACAGTGCGCATTTTGCCCGTTGAGGTGATAAGCTTTGTCGACACAGGATGAAATTCATGGAGCACAAAACGACCTCCATTGGCTAACATCTGAGCAACTACATTCATTAATGGCTGCAGATTGACAAAGTAATGAAGCACGCCAAGCTCAAGCACAACACGATCGTAATGATTATGTGGCTCTTCGGGCAGGCGTAGCACATCTGTAACGATGTAATCAAGATGTACACCAGCTTCTTCGGCAAGCGCCTTGGCATAGGCCGCATTTTCTTCTGAAAAATCAACAATGGTCACTTTGGCACCAAGCATTGATAGCGCGACCCCTTTTACACCGCTTGAGCCCATAAGATGAAGAATAGAGCTCCCATTGATGGGCTCAAGATGGTCTTTAAAAGGGTGAAGTCGCCATGCGGGGTGTTTTTTAAGTTTTTGCGCCATCTTATTTGGAGCGCCATGGCGTTCCACCAACGCTGTGTATTGATCCCGGTTCCAAACGTGCTGGTTCGTTTGCGTCACGTCGTTCTGTAAATCGTTCAAGTGTTGCTGAACGATAGGAGCCAGGGTTTGATCGCCTAGATAGGCATAAAGCGATAGGCACCAAACTCGTTCGCCATCGGAGGCCAACTGGATGCGTTGCGGATGCGTGCGAACGGTTGTCTGGAATAGGCAAGAAATCTGCACAGAGGTTCCTTCGACCTCAACCGAGCATGAAGCTTTACGTTCATTTTTACGTGTTTCTGGGGGCGAGCTATTGAACAATTGACAGGCAGCGTCAAACACATCCCACTGCACCTCCACAGAAAGCTGTTTGGGGGGAGAAGAGAGTGCCCCTTGGATATAAAGGGCGGTTTCGTTTATAAAATGGTAAGCGATTCTTTGACCTTCCAGTGCTTTCGCAACGACATGTAAGGCAGTTTTCATCATTGTCCTCCTTGAGAATCCGTACTTTATTTTATCAATGGACGAGCAGGGGCTCAAGGTGCCGTTAAACAAAAAACACGATGACCAAAGATGGCCATCGTGAGGCGAATGTTAATTAATGCATTGGCTGCTGATTTGCTTCACCTGGTGCACCTTGTGGAGATTTAGCGCGTTTTGTGAAAAACGAAAGAACGACAGCAAGGAGGGAGATGACAAAGGCAATGGTAAAGGCACCTTTTGTACCTGCAATCACGGCCATCGCTTCTGTGGCTCCATCGGCTTCTGCCGACATGACGCCCGATGCTTTAATGCCGACAAAGAACGCAATACCAATCGCACCGGCTACCTGCATTAAGGTGTTCAAAATCGCTGTCCCGTGTGGATAGAGCGATTGATCAAGCTGATTCAGTCCGTTGGTTTGTGTTGGCATCATAATCATTGAGATGGAAAGCATCAAGACGATGTGAAGCGCAACAAACAAGGCGAACGGAGTGTCTGCATTGATGTTGGATAAGAAAAACAGCACAATGCTTAACGCAATCGTTCCCGGGATGATCAACGCACGAGGCCCAAACTTATCAAACAGACGCCCCGTTATTGGCGAAAACAACCCGTTTAGTAGCCCGCCGGGAAGCAAAGCCAAGCCGGCAATCGTTCCGGTCAATCCGATGCCATCTGTTAAAAGCATGGGCAATAAAATCATTGTTGAAAACATCGACATCATAACAATGACCATGAGGATCGTTGAGATTGAAAACATCGGGTACTTGAATGTTCGGAAATCGAGCATAGGCTCCTTCAGTCGTAGCTGCAATACGATAAACGCCGCCAGAGCGATTGCACCAACAACAATGGAGACGATAACCTGAGGCTGTGCAAAGCCCGCTTCTCCTTCAGCAGAACTAAAGCCAAACACGATGCCACCAAAACCAATGGTAGAAAGGATTATGGACGGAATGTTAATTTTAGGCTTTGTCACTCTCGTAACATTCTTCAAGTAAACCCATGCAATTCCAATAGACAATAAAGCAAACGGCACGACGAAGAAAAACAGCCATTGTGTGCCAAAATTTTCAACAATCAGTCCTGATAACGTTGGTCCAATGGCAGGTGCGAACATGATCACCAGACCAATCAGTCCCATGGCGCTTCCCCGACGTTCAGCAGGAATGAGCACTAAAATCGTGTTCATTAGTATGGGGAGCATCAAGCCTGTGCTTGTTGCTTGGACGAGACGACCGATCAGAAGAACCGGGAAGTTTGGTGCAAACCCACAAATGAGTGTTCCGATGGTAAAGATGATCATTCCACCGATAAACATTTGTCGTGTTGTAAACCAAGAAATAAGCAAGGCAGATATGGGAACAAGTATACCAACGACCAACAGATAGCCAGTTGTCAGCCATTGAATCGTAGTGTGTGGTACGTCAAACTGCTCTGACAGAGGTGTCAATGCAACGTTCAACAACGTTTCGTTCATTATGGAGAAAAAGACACCTGTGATTAAAGCGACCATGATTGGAACCACTTTAATGTTGGGGTCAATCCCAGCAGGTGCTGTGCTTGTGTTTGTTGTGTTCATAATAGTTCTCCTTTTGGATGAGATGCTCTGTCACGTTTTATAAGTTTCACGAGAGCTGGTTGAATCGCCAGAAGTGGTTGAGCGTTCTGTTGTGCACAGCACAAAATAATTGCCCCTTCGATCATGGCGATCATGCTTAAGGCAATTTGTCTGCTTTCATTTTCAGTATGCCCGTAGCTTTGTAGTTGTTCTGCCCACAGACATTGAATAACATCGTAATAGCTGTCACAGGCTTCGCGAATCCGTTCACTTTCCCCTGAAACTTCCAATGAGAGCAACCCAATCGGCCATGCGCCAAATGAAAAGTTCTTTGATTCATTAAAGCATTCGGCTTGCTTTGAAAACATCCGTTCAAAGGCTGAGACAAGATCATCCTCTTGGTGGAACAACTGCTTAAAGTAGGTAGTGCTATCTGTAGTGACACCAGCAATCGCCTCAGCCGCAAGCTGTTCTTTACCATTAGGGAAATAGTGATATAGCGATCCTTTTGGGCTACCGCTTTCTTTAATGATTTGGTTCAAACCCGTCCCATGATACCCTTGCGTACAAAAAAGCCTGCTGGCTGTTGATAGTATAATCCCCTTCACATCATTCAAAAGATCATCGTCATCTCCCCCTGAGTTGTAAAAAAAAAAATAATACGTCGAAATTATAACGACTAGTCTAGATACTAATTGTTTCTCTAAAAGGTGTCAATAGAATTGTGATGGGATTTACAAAGGTTTAACGATTCATTGTTTAAAGAAAAAAGCCTGGATAAAAACCCTTGTTTCTTAGGGTGGAGTCTTACTGGCACTGACCTCGCGCATGTTTGAAATAAGGCTTTTATCTCTTTTAGCCAACGTTTTAGCGATGTATTTATTTTGCTCTTTCAGGCGTTCAACTGAGGGTTTTAGATCGTATATTCATTGACCGTATTTAGGGCGTGTCTTAAAACTAGCTAAGAGGCATCTGTCACCGCCTTTTCGTCCCCTGCTTCGTTCCTTTTCCTTGACGTACGTTCGGTACGCCTGCGAAAAAGCGCCTTGCTTGGAACGAAAATTCGGCAACTTCTGCTCCCTTCTGAGTTCTCAGACACGCCCTAATATTAAAATGAATAAGTTATGACAAGTTACATAAAAGTTCATAAGAAGTATGAACTGAAGTATGAAATTCACCGTATTCTGTGATATAATTATCTCAATAAGTGGAAACACTAAAAAAGCCACAAGTGCGGCTAACACTTGTGACTTACAACAACGATTCCGTAAATGGATCGGCCACAAACGAAGAGTAATTCGCCAGAGTGTCCTAACTCAGCAGGCGGGTTACTTTTTTCTTGTTGTTATCAAGAAAACAAGCGTTCCAAAGGCCAACATTAAAGTCAAAGCTTCATATGTGGTCATTGGTGGCACCTCCTTTCTAAAAGGAGTGCCGATCCACCTGTGAGTATCGTTATTGTTATCTAAATTATACCATGTTATCGCCTGGAATTAAGCAATTTTTACAGAACTAAACAGTGTTGGAAATGGACGATACATACCGCCACAAGTTCATTAACAAAACCTGTGGCTTTTTCTGTTCAGCAAAAGGAAAAGAGAGTTTGGGGAACACAATAATTGAGGGAACTATACCGACTAAACACATGCAATCCATCAGTCTTCTATAAATGCCAACCCATTCGCAATATGCTACACTGAAAACTATAATAAAGCTATTGCTAAGGAGTGGATTCCCATCGCAACGTATACAGCATTTATCGGAGCTTACACAAAAAAAGACAGTCAAGGGGTGTATTCAGTAGAACTAGATACCGCTAGCGCTAAGCTCACTGCCCCAGTTCTAGTGGCTGAACTGGACAACCCGACTTACGTGAATCTTAGCACAGATGGCCAAGTGCTTTACGCTGTTGCCAAGGAAGGCGACAGTGGCGGCGTGGCGGCTTACAGTGTCAGCTCATCAGGTGAGTTGACGCCTCTCAATAAGCAAATTGGTGGAGAAGGATCACCGTGCCACGTGAGCGTCAATGATGCACGAACACAAGTGGTAACGGCCAATTATCATACGGGTCTCGTCGCATTATACCCTGTAGAAGCTGATGGTTCGCTTGGCCCTGTAGCAGCAACGGTACAGCATAAAGGCAGTGGTCCAAACTCTGATCGGCAGGAAAAAGCCCACGCCCATTACGCAGGCTTCACCCCAGATCAACGCTACGTCGTTGCCGTCGATTTAGGGACAGATGAGCTTATCACATATGATCCATTAAATAACGAACTAAACCAGGTGGCTCGATTCGTTTTTGCGCCAGGTTCTGGTCCTCGTCATATCGCTTTTCATCCCGACGGAAAGCATGCCTTTGTATTAACAGAGCTGAGCAATGAAGTTGTTGTTCTTTCCTACGATGCGAAGACGGGCGTTTTCGAACAGGAGCAAGCCATTTCCACGCTGCCTAGTGACTTTTTTGAAAACAGTCAGGGCAGTGCGATCCACCTTTCCAGTGACGGTGCTTTTGTGTATGCTGGAAATCGTGGACACGACAGTATCGCCGTCTTTTCGGTAGATGAGACATCAAAAAAGCTTTCGCTCGTTCAGCGTGTATCCACTGAAGGTCATTGGCCGCGTGATTTTGTGCTTGATCCGACGGAAGGCTATGTTGTCGCCGCCAATCAGGAAAGCGACAATGTGCTTGTATACAAAAGAGACAAAGACACAGGGAAACTCACGGCATTGGCTGGTGAACAGACAGTATCTGCAGGTGTTTGTGTAAAGTTCTTGTCCAAATAGAGGTGAAGAGAACGGAAGGCAGACGCCTTCCGTTTTTCTGTGGGGAAAAAATTATAGACTTCATGAGGAAGTACGATAAGTCTGAGTGTACCGGTTACCGGATTAGAGAAAGCGAGCCTAAATTGATCGGAAGCGAGCCCGAATGGGAGAAAAGCGAGCCGCAAAATAGGGAAAGCGAGCCCAAAAAGTGCACAAGTGAGCCGAATCAGTTAAAGCGAGCCTAAAATGATCGGAAGCGAGCCCGAATGGGAGAAAAGCGAGCCGCAAAATAGGGAAAGCGAGCCCAAAAAGTGCACAAGCGAGCTGAATCAGTTAAAGCGAGCCTAAATTGATCGGAAGCGAGCCCGAATGGGAGAAAAGCGAGCCGCAAAATGGGGAAAGCGAGCCCAAAAAGTGCACAAGTGAGCCGAAGCCACGCTCGCTTGTTTTTTTACTGGCTTCTACCTTATTCTTCAAACGCTATCAATGTCGGATTCTCATCTAATATCGACTCATACTGGGCAGAGTCTCCATAGTGCGCGTCTTTGTCCAGGGCTTTATAACGTTCATATTTAGAGAGGCGATCTTCTTCCCTGGACCAGCCTAGATGCTTGACTCTTAGCGTGGATAGACTGTTAGGCAGGCTCCAAAGATTGTTCGGAAATCGCCCACAGTGCTGAGCCGTTTCATGCCACGTGTAGAGGAATTCGGGCTGGTAGCGGAGCAGAAATGGTCTGTAGAGGTGATGGGCGTTCCAGTGTGCATCCTCACGGTAATGGGTCTCGTTCCAAAAATCATAAAGCTGGAAGGAATATAGGTCGTAGGCTTCCTGGTCAATGAGGTGCTTTATCTTCGTAGCGGCCGCCTTTTCAAACATCTCATCGGCGTCGAGGTTTAAAATCCAATCCGGCTTTGTCAGCAATGTCTCCTTCCATTGCTGTTTACGTAACGAGATTTCATCTGCGAACTGGGACGTGTCGTTTCGTATAAGGGTTAATGGAATATCCTTTAAAATCTCCTGACAAAGCTGAGCCGTTTGATCGGTACTGCCATCATCAATGATGACAGCATCGGTAATGTAGGGGAGATGGGAGTGGAGGACCTGTTTTAGAAAGCGCTGCTCCTCATTTCTCACGATCATCGACAGCGTTACTCTTGGGTGGGCCATCACTTCGAGCCTAGGCTCTTCTGGAGAAGTGCGCCCAAGGAATTGTTTAGCTTCCGCAATGTCAGAATCTCGGTAAATGTGAAACGCGGGATAATGTGTATCAACATAAAGTGGAAAGCCTAACGCTGCGGCACGGACGCAAAAATGGCGGTCTTCGCCCCAAAAACTCAAATTGTAAATTTCCCCGAAATGAACACCGCGCTCCAAGGCATGCTTGGAGAGAAACGTACATGCTCCAAGACCGCCTACCTCATACACGCCGGGCTGCTTCAAAGTTTCTAGAAAGTTTCCAAAACGTTTCATGCTTTCGGCATCGGGCACACTTTCGCCGCGTTGTTGATCCCATTGTGTGTACTCGTCCTTTAGCCAGACTTGTGGTTGCGCCATCGCCCCTGCTTGCCACTGTGTCCAGAACACTTCAGAGAGGATGTCTTTCTCCTGCTCGGCTAAATGCCGCAGTGTGTCAGGGTGAAGCAGTAGATCGGAATCGACCAAAAACAGTCCATCTACATTTTGAATCAAGGCAGCATCAATCATTTCATTTTTAAAAGCTGCCACTTTCCAAACGAGGTGGTCGCTCCAAAAGTGGGTATCTTCGGTCTTCGTATAGTTATCCTGCTTGTTAGATGGATCAATGCGGACGTTTGGCCATTTCTCAGCAAAGGCTTTAAGGAGCTTTGTGCTCTGCGGATCTGTATTGTCATCAATAAAATAAAACGAAAGCTCCTGTGGTGTTTCGTCAATGACCCGCCCTAACGATTGCAGGAACAGTTGGAGAATTTCAGGTTTTTGATGAATTGGGCTTGCAACAAGAATGCGATCGATAGACATGACTAAAAGCTCCTCCTTCTACGTGCACTTTGTTCAGCCTATGCAGCGCTGGTTTGTCCAAGTGCCATTGAAGTTTTGCTTTTTCAAATGAGCGGTCTATGGTACTCTAGGAAAGACAATTTCATCATCATTCCGTTTAACGGGAGAGGTTCTAGAGCACCCTCTATAAAAAACTAAGGAAGGCTGTGTTGCACAGCTTTGTTTGTTTATGATTATTTTGGTGTGATAGATTCTCTCTTTCAGAAGTGAAAGGAGAATTTTTTTTATGGGATTAAATGAAGAAAAAGCTGTCGTTGTATTTAGCGGCGGACAAGATAGTACGACATGCTTGTTTTGGGCGAAGCAGACATTCAAAGAAGTGATTGCAGTCACCTTCAATTATGGTCAGCGGCATGCGGCTGAAATTGAAGTGGCGCAGGCAATTGCAGCGGAGCAAGAAGTGGCACACCATGTGCTCGACCTGTCTTTGCTGAATCAGCTGGCACCAAACGCGCTCACGCGAGCAGATATTGAGATTGAGCAGAAGGACGGAGAGCTTCCATCTACTTTTGTCCCTGGGCGAAATCTCGTCTTTCTTTCCTTTGCCGGTATTTTGGCGCACCAGGTTGGCGCAAAGCATCTCGTCACGGGGGTATGCGAAACGGATTTTAGTGGGTATCCTGACTGTCGCGATGCTTTTGTGAAGTCCCTCAACGTCACCTTGAACCTATCGATGGACAAGGACTTTGTGTTGCATACACCACTCATGTGGTTGGATAAAGCCGATACGTGGGGCATGGCCGATGACCTTGGTGTACTGAATTATGTCCAGCAAAAAACGCTCACCTGTTATGAAGGCATTGTAGGTGTGGGCTGTGGCGTTTGTCCAGCATGTGTGCTACGTGCTAACGGACTTGCTGCGTATTTGCAACGCAAGGAGGTTCGTTAATGGAGGCTTACGGATTTCGCATTGTTGACCAGCTGCAAAAAATCGACGTAGATATAAAAAAAGACCAGCTTCGGTATCATCAGAAGCGTGTTCTCGTCTCCAAAGAATTTACGTTCGATGCGGCGCATCACCTCCACCATTACGAAGGCAAATGTAAAAATCTCCATGGGCATACCTACAAGGTAATATTTGGGGTAAGTGGGTTCGTGGACGAACGGGGTTTAATGATGGATTTTGCAGATATTAAGCAGATCTGGAAGGACGAGATTGAGGTGCATTTGGATCACCGCTATTTGAATGAAACCCTTCCGCCTATGAACACGACAGCTGAAAATATGGTTGTATGGATATATGAAAAAATGGCTGACGCCTTAAGCCACGCGGTGTGTGAAGAACAGCAGGCGCGTGTTGAATTTGTTCGTTTGTTCGAGACACCTACGAGCTTCGCAGAGGCGCGAAGGGAGTGGATGGAATGATTCCAGTTCTTGAAATTTTTGGACCGACGATACAAGGCGAGGGCATGGTGGTAGGGAGAAAAACCATGTTTGTCCGAACTGCTGGTTGTGATTATCGCTGCACTTGGTGTGACTCTGCGTTCACATGGGATGGGAGTGCGAAGGAGGATATTCGTCAGTTGTCGGTCGAAGACGTATGGCACGAGCTAAAGCAGGCTGGTGGTGAGAACTTTGACCACGTGACCATTTCAGGAGGGAATCCTGCACTGCTCCGACATCTTGGTGACCTCATTGACCTTCTTCACAACAATGGCTGCCAAGTGGCTCTTGAAACACAGGGCAGTGTTTGGCAAGACTGGTTTCTTAACATCGATGATTTGACAATTTCGCCGAAACCACCAAGCTCAGGCATGGAGACAGACTTTTCCAAGCTGGATGACATTCTTTCAAAGGTAGAGGAGGCAGACCGGACAACCACGCACACTAGCTTAAAGGTTGTTGTCTTTGATAAGGCAGACTTTGCGTATGCTGAACATGTGCATCAGCGGTATCCTCAAGTGCCGTTTTACGTTCAAGTCGGCAACCCTGATCCCCTCACAGACGAGCAAACAAACCTAGTTTCTGGGCTTTTGGACGATTATGAAGCCTTGGTCGATCGTGTTGTTGCCTCTTCTGCGATGAACAATGTTCGAGTGCTGCCACAATTGCATGTGTTGATATGGGGAAATAAACGAGGCGTTTAACATTGAAGGGGGATGTGCTGTTATGGAGAAGCAAATCGAGAAGATTCTTGACCATTTGCGAACAAGCCTGATTGTACCAGCAAACTGCTCAGAAGTGACTACTCTTACAGGTGGCACGGAGAGCTCGGTCTATGCCATTGGCTCTTCCGCACAGCCCTATGCCTATGTTCTCAAACGAAATGCGAACCATCATAGCGAAACCGAATTTTTGCGTCAGTATGAAGACATCACACTCTTCCCAAATGTCGTGTATGAAACAGACGATTATTATGTGTATGAATTTTTGTCGGGGACTACTGGCGCCTCTCCCTCAGGTTATAAAGCAACGTGGTTACGAAAGCTCGTTTTGCAAGTGATTAACGCCTATGCTCAGCAAGTGGAGACGTCATCAGTGCACTGGCGGGAGGCGCCAGCAACGGCAGCGCAATGGCAGCAAGAGGCAAGAACAGTCATTGCTTCACGCTTCACAGACGCTGAACATGCGATCGCACGAGACCTTCTTTACACGCGTTCTAAGAGTATAGAGCATGCCCACACCTATCTGCTTCACGGGGACTTAGGTGTTCATAACATGGTGTTTGAGGACACAGAGATGGTTGGTGTGATCGACCCAATCCCTTGTGTGGGAAGGCCGTTGTACGATGTGCTCTACGCATTTTTTTCCTCACCGGACGATTTGACTTTGGACGTTTTGCAGCAGGCAGTAACTGTCATGAAGCATCCGTACCGAGGGACCCAACAGCATTTTGCCGGGGAAGCTGTTTTGGCATTGTATCAACGAATGGCCACCTGCCTCATTCATCATCCTGACGATTTTCCTGCCTATCAACTGGCATGGACGTATTGGACTGAGCTACTGGATTGACACTTTTACGGTTGATGTAATCACTGCTTACGTTCGCAAGGATGTGCCTACCGAATACCATTCTATACGCGGTCATTCGGTTCCGTTTGTTATATAACCACTATTTTCCTTAGCATCATGCCAAGAATGTGCTAATTTTCCTCGGCGCAAAAAAAATTATATATGGACAAAATTCTCCGCTGACACTCATGTGTAAAACGTGATGTCTCCCTCATTTGCCCGTTTTTCGATTCCGGATATACAGCACGGAAACATGCATTAATTCCCATATTACGTATGCGAATGTAGGTTCAGATTTCATCAAATGATTGCCACGTCTCTTTTTGGGGAATGTCCTTTGAAAGACATCCTATTTAGAAAGGAGGAGAAAAGATGAGCTTAGGTCATCGTTATACATCGGTAAAGCACATGGCTGAAAAGGATGGTGCCATTGAAGCGATGTTCATGTATGACATGTTTACATCGAACAAAACAAGGCATTGGGCAGATTGCAAATTTCATTTGCTTGTCCCAAACATGAACGACTTTTCAAAACATGACTGGCTTGGACAGTTATCACCTGTGGCGCTTCAGTATGAAGAGAACGGAAAAACAGTTGTGCTGTTTGAGCATTTAGGACGTGCAGAGTTTCATTTTTACGATCAACATGAGCCCTTCATTGGGAAATACGTTAGCATGAAACGCTCCTTTAATTTATCACTTCAATATGATAACCTTGGCATTCTCAGTCTTCCATCAGAAGCTGAAAAGCATAGCGTCCTTTCGAAAGATATCCAGCTCTTGTTTTATCAATGGATTGATTCTTGGATTGTAGGCATGCGTAGCTTCCAATACGGCGAGCACGCGAGAAGCATGGCGATATTATGTGATGTGAGAGCGAGCCTAGTCCAAATAGCACGGATACTAAACCAAGCGACAATTGATGGCGAAGATCCCTATCAAAACATTGAAAAGGATTTAACTGATGCATCGTATACAAGGCTTCGTGCCACAACAGCAAGGCTCCAGCCAGAAGAAATTCGTGCAGGCTATATTGCATCTTGGCGTTGGGGCAAAGACATGTTCACAGCAATGGCGCCCTTATATAACGTTATCATTGATCCTACATTCATGAAAAAAACTGAATGCATGATGAACGTAAAAACACCCCAATGAGAGATCATCGTTGGGGTGTTTTTTTATGTAGATATTTAAATGTTACCCATACAAAGAAGCTTGATAATGATAGTTTGGGGAGAGCACTTTGTTTTCATAGGATTGATGAAAGATATGCGTTGTTGCAGGAGAAACGGGTGGAATTAACCATGACCAATCACCAGTAACGTGGCGGCACGCTTTGTGTTCTTGCGCTTCAAAATGCTTGAATTGCTTGGCGGCTGTGTGATGGTCAACGATGGTTACTCCATGCTTCTTAAACGACTCAATCACGGCGATATTTAGCTCAAGTAACGCTTTATCTCGCCATAAGGTACTTTCCCTTGATGAGTCAAAGCCTGCGATCTCCGCCATCATAGGAAGCAAATTATATCGGGCCTCATCTGCAAGGTTACGTGCACCAATTTCGGTTTCCATATACCAGCCATTAAATGGGGCTGCGGGATAGGTGTGGCCTCCGATCTCAAGCGACATATCTGAAATAATCGGCACAGCATACCACTCAAGAGACAGATCCTCCACCTGCTCATAAGTAGGGTGTGAGAGCGGCACACGTAAAATGTAGGCTTCAGGAATCGGGAATAGCGTTGGTGGAGAAGCGCCCGTTTGAATGACTAGCGGCAAGATGTCAAAGGCGGTTCTCTGAGGCTCCCAACCAAGATCAAGGCAATGTTTGGTAAAACGAATCGAGTGAGGGTCGCCGAGAACGCTTCCGTCGGCTTGCTCATACCCGGCATAGCGAAGCAATTGGTGGTTCCAAATGCGTACGTTTTCGGGAAACACCGTAATCGTAGGACGAATACGACCTTTATTGGTTGCGAAAGAAATATGGTCCAAAAGAGAAGTGTAAACATCTTTGACATTATGGACATGCCGCGCATCAAAAACGTGTAGCTTATCCCAAAATAAGCGCCCAATGCATCGATTGCTATTGCGCCAGGCCACCTTTGCGCCATAGGTCAATTCCTCTGAGGTGAGTTCGTATGTACCTTTCGTTTCAATACTTGCCAACACATCCGTCAACCGGCTTTGTTTTTCCGATGCAGGATAGTTCATTTCAGTATAAAACAGTTCAATAAACTCCGCTGCTTCCTCTTTCATAGGCATGTTCTACGCTCCCTCTTTTTCTTTCATTCTAAAGATGTGATGACCTTGGCGTCTAGTGCTATCCAGAGAATTAAACAAAATGTTTACGAAGGTAGAAAACTCAAATGTAATTTAGGAAGGTCTATAGGTAACGAATGATCAAAATCATTTAGGTATCGCCAGTCGTATTTTTCCGATAGTTCAATAACCAAAAGCGGTCACTAGTGATACTCCAGCAGCAAAGAAAACACGACGAGGTGCATGGGAATGACGACCGCTGCGTCAACAAACTTCGCTTTCTGTGGGGCACGGCTTCAGCTTCCTCAAAAAAGCAGGCTTTCCGAGGGGATCTTCAGCTCGCGTTGATCCCACTAGAGTCTACGTCTGTTGACTACGCTGATGTTTGTTTCTGCGCACATTGTTTATTGTGGTTTGGTCTCGTATAGAGGGTAAAAAGCCGTGTGGCAACCAAATCAGGCAAGTACGTGCAATGTTTCAAGGTAGATCACCTGGTGCCTCTTACACGAATGCCGTTTGGTAAAGAAATGAAGTGAAACCATAAAAGGTTGGTCTCATTTCATTTGTTCTTTATCATAACCAAAAGCGATGACTAGCGAGACTCCTGCGGTTGGATTACATCGCCTTGAATTGGTTCGATGTTGTTTTGAAAATGGATGCGAATTGATGCAGCATTATCAGGATTGGCATGGTCCATTAGTTGAAAATGGATATGCGCCTCTGATGAATTTCCAGAGTTACCACACTGTCCAAGAAATTGTCCTTCCTGCACTTCTTCGCCTTCTTCGACAACAATCGTGCCCTTTTTAAAGTGTGCAATCATACTATATTCGTTATTTGGATGTGCGATGATTGTGTGATTACCAGCAGGGTTTTCGGTTTCCATTTCTCCAGGGACATTGTCTCTAATCCCATCCACAACTGACACAACTTTGCCTTCATACGGCGCTACGACGTCTGCCCCAAAAGCGTAATAGTTATCATTAGAGAACGTCGTGTCTTTATATGTTTTATTGTCTTTTACCATGACTAAATCGTACGCATAGCGTTGCTGCTCATACGGATAATGATAATTTACAAATTCATTCGTGCCACCCCAGAATACAAACCACTCCTTCTGAATTGGCATACGATATGTATTTTTCGAGTACCGTTTATCTGTTGTTGGAAAACTGACATAAGGCTTTATAGCTAGCCCTGATATCAAAGCGTCTCTGTCAAAGGTAACATGAATAGACTTGGTTTTACTCTCATCTAACCAAAGGGTTCGCGTACCCCCTAAAAACTCATTTTGCAAAGCGGTGCCATAACTCTCGACCCCCTCGTTAAAAGAGTGCCCTACCTCATGAAGCTGTTCGGGCGTAATTAAATTTTGCAAATCCTTTGACATTGATTTATAAATCCTTTCAAATTCACCATTCAAAAAGTACGAACCAAATGAATCTTGATTGATCGTCAACTTTATTCCCCTCCAAAGCTTCAAATAAATCACTTAAAAGATCACCTAAATCTTAACATAAATATCAAGATTTATTTAGGGCGTGTCTTAAAACTCGCTCAGAGGCATCTGTCCCCGCTTTTTCGTCCCCATCTGCTCCCTTCTGAGTCCTCAGACACACCCTAGAAGTAGTGTTCAATATGGTTTTCTAATTGGAGAAGATATAGATTATGACATTTAATAAATAATTAATAAATGGATAAGGGTTCTATAAGCTATTGATCTTATAGTACGTACTGTAGAGATTAAACAAGGAAAGGAGAGATCAATATGTCAACCAATAGTGCGTACAAAACCTTGAATTGGGGACTTATTGTCACACTATCTATAATCGCTCTTATAAGACCATTTATGAGCATTTTGGGAATATCAGAGGCCGTTGGGAAACCAGTCGCAAGTATAACGGCGACAATCATAATTTCGATTGTTTGGATAGCGGCAGTTTATATGAAACGAGCATCTAAACCAATCGTCACATTAGTTTTTGTCGGGATTAATTATGGAATTTTAGTAATTATTATTAGTGGTATTTTATCACCGATTCTAACGGGTCAATTGCAAGGACCTTTAACAAGTCCGTATGCAATTGTTAGTGTCTTGGTGACAAATGCGATATGGGGGCTTATCACAGGATTCATCGCAAGTGTCCTGCTAAAGATAAAAACAAAATAAGTGCCTGGGGTTGTTTTCATAGGAACGACCCCATGAAAAGGTGAAAAGGAAATGGATGAGGGTGTTTATGAAAAATGTACTTTCTAATTTTACGAGCGTGATTGTTTTGATTTATGCATGGCTACAGATCATATTCCTTGGAGGATTTATCATTGAAAACATACTTCTGTACCCTAATGTATTTCACGATGTTCCACACTCAGTCGAAGTGACTTCGGAGTTTTTGCAAGTGACAAGTCCGGGGACCTACTTTCCGATAATAGGCATGTCAGTCATAGGTGCCGGGATTGTTACTTTAATCTTTACATGGAAATTAAAAAACATCCGAGGTTGGATATTAGGTAGCCTTATCGTCTTTATTTTAGGTAACTTCATTTTTTCCGTCATTTATGCCTGGCCAAGGAATATCATATTGTTTGAAGAAGGGGCGGCTGTTCATTCCACAGTCTATTTGCAGCAAGTTGCTAATGAATTTATTACAGGAAATTGGGTTAGAGTAGTCACATCAGTTACAACGGCAATACTTGCATTTATCGGGTGGATGAGATTCTATCGTTATAAAATGACAATTGGAGAAAGGTCCACTGAAAAATAAGCAGGAGCATATTCTAATACCATATAGGTTTATTAGACAAAGACTGTCGTTAAACCGGCAGTCTCTTTATAGTATAATGTCGACGAATATATGGCGATTTTATAATTAGTGAACTCAATCGGTATGTTTCGGAAAAATGATTTTTAAGAACTATAATAATTGATCACTTAAGCAGGTGGTAGCGTTGTCAATCAAGAAAAGATTAGTTTTATCAAATATAGGGATGATTATTATTCCTGTCGTTTCCATCGTTATCTTTGAGATTTTTATTGGATATTTATTATTTGTTGTTTTCAAGGGCAATCCGCAGAGTGAAAATCTTGATTTATTTATCAGCCTTCGCTTTATAGGGATGTTACTTATTTTAATCATAACAAATGGGCTACTCACCTATTTTGTATCAAAAAGTATTATCAATCCCATAAAGAAATTAATGAATGCAACTAAAAAAATCAGTGAAGGAGATTTGGATTTTAGTGTTGCATCGGATAAAAAGGATGAACTCGGTGAACTTTCTAATACATTTGAAAAAATGCGTTTGGATTTGAAAGAAGCGCAAGCAGATCAGTTACGATATGAAAAAAGTCGCAAGGAGCTAATTGCTAGTATCTCCCATGATTTGAAAACACCATTAACATCGATCAAAGGGTATGTAAAAGGTATTCAAGATGGGGTGGCAAATACTCCTGAAAAAGTCGAACGATACATTCGAACGATCGATCATAAGGCAAATGACATGGATGTATTACTTGATGAATTTTTCTTATACTCAAAGTTAGATCTGGAGCGTATCCCATTCAAATTTGAGGATATGGATCTTTATTCATTCTTCAATGATTTTATTGACGAATTAAGATTTGATATTCAAATGGATCAAGGGTCTGCAAATCTTTTTGCCAATGAGGAAGAATCTTATATTGTGAAGGCTGATCGTGAACAAATAAAGCGAGTGGTAACAAATATTGTTCAAAACAGCTTTAAATATATGGATAAAGAAAGTCAACACCTTCAGGTTCGTTTAAAATCCGATCTGGATCAGGTCTTTGTGAAGATAAAAGACAATGGAAGTGGGATATCCAAAGAGGATCTGCCGTTTATTTTTACGAGCTTTTATCGGACAGATTCATCACGAAACTCGGAGACTGGCGGAAGTGGGCTTGGCTTATCAATAGCAAAGAAAATTGTTAATGGACATGGAGGAACCATTTGGGCACATAGTCAACTAGGCGAAGGGACAAGTATTAATTTCACACTAAAGAAGGTGTTAAATTGCAAAGAATCTTGATTATTGAAGACGAATTAAGTATTGCAGAGTTAGAAAGGGACTACCTAGAAGTAAACGGATTTGCTAGTGATATTGCTTCGACGGGTGAAGAGGGACTGAAAAAGGCACAAACAAACGCATATGATCTGATTTTATTGGACGTAATGCTCCCCGGCATTAATGGATTTGATTTGTGCAAACAATTAAGAAGGACATTAGATATTCCAATATTAATGATAACAGCTAGAAAGGAGGATATAGATAAAATAAGGGGGTTCGATCGCGGAGCAGATGATTATATTGTAAAACCATTTAATCCTAATGAGTTGGTTGCAAGAGTTAAAGCCCATTTATCAAGATATGAACGATTAGTTCACCGTAAAAAGGAATCTGATATAATTCATGTCGGAGAATTATCTATTGATCAAAACGCCAGGCGAGTTTTTTTAAATGACGAGGAAAGAACGTTCACCGCAAAGGAATTTGACCTTTTAGTATTTTTGGCAATGAATCCTAATATAGTGTTTAGCAAGGAACATTTATTCGAACGTATTTGGGGTTTTGATTCAATGGGGGATCTTACAACTGTGACGGTCCATATTCGGAAGATAAGGGAGAAATTAGAACCATCCCCCTCCAATCCAAAATATATCGAAACAGTATGGGGTGTCGGATATCGATTTGTAAAAGGCGATTAAGTGGCATTGTTAAAAATCAATCAAAAAACGTTCAATCAAGGCTTTCTCTGATTGAACATTTTTGGTTTGAAATTAATTATTTTGTTCAAAACTTCAAGATCGAATTGTCTCCTTAAACCGATGAATGGCATTTGCATCTATTCCATTAGCAAAGGATCCGTCAACCCGAGCCGCTGAACCGATGTGGTAATGCTGGCCTTGTAAAACGCTATGCACTTGCGCGATATTGTCTATTGTCAGCCCGCTGCCAAGCAGGATCTCCGGGCCATCGCAAGCGCTCATAGCTTTTAATGTATCGAGTCCGTCTGCCACCGTTTGACCACCGCCTGATGTCAACACCGTTTGAATCTCCCCTAGTGCTGCAAGCTGTTGGTAAGCAGTGAGAGGGTCTCGTGCGGCGTCTATCGCACGGTGAAATGTGATAGCAGCCCCGTCAGCGATGGCTATCACCTCCTGCATAAACGCTGAATCAATATCACCTTCTCGCGTTAGTGCACCGATTACAATGCCTTCTGCCCCTAACTCAATCGCATGTGACAAGTCACGCTTCATCAGTTCTTTTTCTTCCTCCGTATACGTGAAGGAACGGCTGTGGGGTCGGATCATGACACGAACAGGGATGGTGACCGCATGAACTACTGCCTCAATCACACTATAGCTTGGTGTGAGACCACCTTCAGGCATGGCCGTCACTAGCTCCAGCCTGTCCGCACCAGCGGCTTCTGCTTGCCTTGCATCTTCAGGGAGTAACACAATCACTTCAAGCATGAAAACCCTCCATTTTATTACATTCATTTACTAGATGAACCGTTGATTTGCCAACCGGAACCCCTGCGTCATTTACCACCGTTTTTGAACGTAACTTGTGCAGACGTTCAATCGTATCTTTGTTGTCATAATGAATCTGCTCAAGCAGGTTCGCCACAAGAAATGGCCATACATGCTCGGCTCCACTGAGGACTTTAAGCGCAAAGGCCATTTTCTCTTTTCGTAAGGCAAAACAGTAAACCCCTTGAGCGCCGCCTTTTGCGACAATATTGTCGTCTTCTAACAACGCGGTGCAAATGAAATTATGCGAAGCGACAATAGTTGGGTGCTGATTCATAATGTCACCTATGGCAGTGACGGTTTTTCGCAACGCCTGATCTTCAATCAGCTCTGGCACAGCAAATTTCAAATACGATATTGCCATATGCTGTAAAGGTACAGCAAATACCGGAACGCCACAGCCATCTGTACCGAGCTCAATTTCCTCTTTCGGAACCTCAGCCAATATGGAGAGGACATCAAGAATGCGCTGTTGCACAGGGTGATCGAGATGTTCATAATCTTTTTCTGGCCAACCGTGTGCTCGACACGCCGCCAACAGCCCGAGATGTTTTCCGGCGCAATTGTGATGCAGCTTACGGTGAGGCTGCTGCTGCCAAAGACGCTCGAATTTTGGTGCCTCATTCAAAGGATAGGATGCATGGCAAACAAGTTGGTCCTCTGCAAGTCCAAGCTTCTCAAGGAGGGATTGCAGAGCATGTTGGTGGTAGAGCTCTCCTCGTTGTGAGGCTGTGCAAAGGGCAGCCTCTGTCGTTGAAATACCGTATTTCTCAAAGACAGCGGTTTCAAACACAGGGATGGCTTGAATCGGTTTTAAGGCAGAGCGGTAGAATACAGGCGTTGTGGTGTCTCCGACAGAGAATATTGGTTGCTTTTCTGCATCAATGCCGCATACAAGCCCGTGATGGACATTTTCTAGTACATTCCCCCGCCACTCTTTTAATAGGATTGGAGCGATCACTCACGCATCCACCTTTCTAAGCTTCTTATTTTCTTCAAATGGTAGGGTTTGAGGTCCTCCTTGTCAAATGCGAATACCCTTTCACTGCGAACGGGTTATCGCGGAAGGACATCCACCGTGCCAGACAATTTCTTTCCTTCATACATTGAACGTAGATGGATGAGGAGGGAAGAAATGAACGGCTTTTCAATGATTCAAGCTGTGCGAACGCATGGTCACCTTATGGACAGGCGTCTAAAGCGTCGAATGGTCCGCATGTATCAGCCAATGCGGTGGATACCGTGCTTATTTCAGCATTGGATGGACGCGTTGTTAAGACGACGAAAAAATGTGGAAGTGATCGTCCAATTTCAAGGCAGTGCCAATTACAATCAGGGGATAAGACTTTTACAGGCATACACAGGGAAGAGATGGAGAAAGCAATTAAAACGACTTTTGCCTACGATGGCAGGCTGTGCGGTAAAACTGTCAATGAAAGAAATAGAAGCGTTATGTATTCATTGCCATTATATTAAAAAGATTTACCTAGATCGCGATATGTCCGTCCTCTTGGAGCGAACTGCGAAGTCTGTAAAAGTTGATCAACTATATCCACAAGGTGTTACGGGGAAAGGGGTAACTGTCGCTGTCCTTGATACAGGCGTGTCTCCTCATGAAGATTTGACATCAAGAATCATCGGCTTCAAAGATTTCGTCAAACATCGATTGACCCCTTACGATGACAATGGCCATGGCACACATTGCGCTGGGTGCATCGCTTCAGAGGGAGGGACATCAGAAGGTCGTTACCGTGGCATGGCACCTGAGGCGAGTCTCGTTGTCGTCAAAGTATTAAATCGCTTTGGCAGCGGTGCGTTGTCAGATGTGATTTCAGGAATTGATTGGTGTGTGCAGCATAAAAATGTCTATGGCATTCGTGTGCTCTCCATGTCTTTAGGTGGTCGAGCGCTTGAAGTACCAGAGGAGGACCCTGTCGTTCAAGCTGTGGAACGAGCGTGGAGGGCCGGCATAATGGTCATTGTAGCGGCAGGCAATGATGGGCCGGACATTGGCACCATTGCATCGCCAGGCATAAGTGCCGCAGCAATGACGGTTGGCGCAAGCGTTACGGATGGTGTAGCGACATTCTCGAGCCGTGGACCGACCGTGAATGGAGATGTCAAACCTGACATCTTGGCACCAGGAGTGAATATCATTTCATTACGCGCCCCAGGGTCTTGGCAAGACAAATTCGGAAGAAAGCATCGGCAAGGCGGACACCATTTTATATCCTCAGGTACATCCATGAGCACACCGATTGTAGCGGGCATTGCTGCGTTGCTATTTCAGCAAGCACCTCATGCCACGCCCGATGACATAAAGACAGTCATGCTGGCCACCTGCGATTCGTTTCACCTTGATCAGACGAGTGAAGGCGCAGGTGTTATTAATGCCGAAAAGGCGATCGAGCTGCTAAGAGAAAAAGAGTGGTGAGAGAAAAGAGGAGCAGGGCAACATCGATTCAGAAGTGCTTCTCATCGTGGTTTCGTTGCCGCAGGAGTCTCGCTAGTGACCGCTGGTTTTTAGAAGCTTACGTTTTGCACTTTCTGAATCGCTTGCTCCATATCAGATTCAATTTGTGAAGACACTCAATTGCTAGGATAGGCAGACTTAAAGGTGTAAAGAAGCCATTAATCGTTGCGAAATGTACGAATGTTGCTCAAGTCAACCCCAACTTTTTGGGTAAGATCCACAGAATTTGAAAAAACAGCAAAATCTACCGTCGCAATAATCCTGTGAAGCAGATGATCTTCGGGCATCAGGTGATATAATTCTGCATGAAGCGATGCGCTTACTTGGCTTGTTTACTAAAGCAACACAGCACAACTCAATTTTCCATGTTCACCATTATATGAGACCAATAAAAAATAAAACCAATTTACGCAGAAACAAACATCAGCGTAGTCAAAATACGTAGACTCCTGCGGGAACAGCGCGAGCTGAAGATCCCACAGGAAAGCTTGCTTTCCGAGGAAGCTGAAGCCGTGCCCGCGGAAAGCGAAGTATTTTGACGAAGCGGTCGTGATTCTTTTCACCCTAAAGGGCATAAGTGCATCATCGATTCGAAAGTACCTCACCGTGATTTCTTAGCCTTTAAAATAAAGCTTTATTTCTTTTGGAGGTGAAGGTAGTGAACGCGTTGATTCACTTTACTAAATAAGGTGGTGTTTTTCTCTAACTTCTAATAGACCTATCTCAAATTTCCTCCACTCAAGAACTGTTAGCGTCGAAGGTGGTTTTTGCGTTGCGAAAGTTGATTAATTAATATGAAGACTATCTCCATAAAGGGAAGTAGTCTTTTTTTGCGTAAAATGCACTGTAACAAAAAGTTTGTGCAATCCTTCACAAAAACCTCACAATATGGTCATGAAACCTTCACCACTTGTTTTCATAGATAGAGGATATGATGCTATTATTGTATGTAGAAGAGGTCTAAAAGATAACGATGAGGAGGCCGAAATGGAGTTTCTAGATACGGTTACGTTAAGTAGGTTAATTACAGCAATGACCTTAATTTTTCATATTATCTTCGCTACGTTAGGTGTTGGGGTTCCGTTATTCATTTCAATCGCAGAGTTTATCGGCATAAAAAAGAAAGACAAACATTATGAGTTATTGGCAAAGCGATGGGCGCGAGGCTTTGTGATCACAGTGGCGATTGGTGTAGTGACCGGTACAGCTATAGGGCTTCAGCTTTCATTAGTTTGGCCTAATTTTATGGAGTTGGCAGGGAATGTCATTGCACTGCCGCTGTTTATGGAAGTGTTTGCGTTTTTCTTTGAGGCCATCTTTCTAGGCATCTATTTGTATACGTGGGATCGCTTTAAAGGGAAATACACACACTGGTTTTTATCGATTCCGGTCGTTATCGGCGCAGGCATGTCAGCTGTATTTATAACGACAGTCAATTCGTTCATGAATTCACCTGCTGGATTTACGATGGTCAACGGTGAATTTGCCGCTGTGAACCCGTTAGAAGCGATGTTCAACCCATCGTCGCCAACGAGAATTCTCCACGTCTTAGGCGGGTCATATGTAACCGTTGCGGCGATCTTAGCAACGATTGCAGCCATTGCATTATTGCGCAAAAAAGGAGCAGCAGCCTATCATAAAAAAGCATTGAAGATGACGGTGATCTCAATCTTTGTGTTTTCTATTTTCACGGCAGTCGCGGGTGATGTTTCTGCAAAATATCTAGCAAAACATCAGCCAGAGAAATTAGCTGCTGCAGAATGGCATTTTGAAACAGAAGAAAATGCAGACTTAATTCTTTTTGGGTGGCTAAATGAAGAAAACGAACCAGTCGGTGAAATACGCCTTCCCGGATTTCTAAGCTTTTTAGCGCATGGTGATTTTTCGAGCGAGGTCACAGGGCTAAATGAGACGCCGGAAGACGAACGACCGCCATTAATCATTCACTATTTCTTTGATCTTATGGTATCGATCGGATTATTCCTGCTTGGCATTTCGTTTCTCTATCTTGTCTTAAGCCGCTTTAAACGCTTTAATGTCCACAATCGATTGATGCTCTGGATGCTTGCTGCTAGTGGACCGTTAGCTATGCTTGCTGTTGAATTCGGGTGGGTCTTTGCCGAGTTGGGCAGACAGCCGTGGATTTTAAGAGGCTATATGACCGTAGAAGAAGCAGCGACTTCATCCCCTTATATTCTACACATGTTCTTTCTGTTTTTAGCACTATACATTGTGCTCGGAACACTTTGTGTGCGTACGTTAAGGAAATTGTTCAAGGACAATCCTGTCGAAGTGGAACTAGAGAAACATTACCCTGAACTTAGCAAAGGGGATGAATCGGCATGAGCTACGAAATTGTAGGGATCACGGTATTGTGGTTGTTTTTATATGGGTACTTGATTGTCGCATCAATTGATTTTGGAGCAGGGTTTTACGCCTACTTTGCAAAGGTCTCTAAGCAAGATCACATCACCAACAAGTTAATTTCTCGGTATTTATCTCCTGTGTGGGAGGTGACCAATGTATTTCTCGTGTTCTTTTTTGTTGGCATCGTTGGGTTCTTCCCATCCACAGCGTATTATTTTGGCTCGGCCTTGCTCGTACCGGCGAGTATTGCCATTGTGTTATTGGCCATCCGAGGTTCGTTTTATGCGTTTGAAAATTACGGGTCCAAAAAAAGCAATACGTATATGTTTCTCTATGGGGCGACTGGATTGCTTATTCCCGCATCATTGTCAGTTGCTTTAATCCTTTCCGAGGGCGGTTTTATTACGGAAGAGGGTGGCGTTGTTTCTCTCCTTTATAAAACGTTATTTACGAGTCCCTTATCTTGGAGCATCGTCGTCTTGGCGATGGTCGCTGTGTTGTATATTAGCGCAAGCTTCTTGGCGTATTACGCATCACGAGCAAATGATCAACCTGCCCTTCAGTTAGTACGGAAGTGGGCGCTGTTTTGGTCAACGCCAACGATTATTATGGCACTAACCACGATGATCGCTTTAAGTCAACATAATGAGCGTCATTTTGAAAATATGCTGGATCTATGGTGGATCTTTGGTTTGTCCGTAGGCTCCTTCTTAGTCGCAGCCGGATTGTTGTATATGGGCAGGAATTATGGCACAGCCTTTATTGCGGTGATGCTACAATTTTTCTTCGCCTTCTTCGGTTATGGAATGGCACAGTATCCGTATTTGCTTTATCCATATATCAATATAGAAGATAGTGTCACGAACCCTTCCATGGCTGTAGCGCTCATTGTCGCCTTTATCGGCGGATTGTTGCTGCTCGTCCCTTCGTTAATTTTGCTCATGCGATTGTTTTTATTTGATGCAGATTATGTGAAAGGGAAAAAGTGAGTGTCGATTCAAGTCATTACTAGAAGGCGGAATCGTTTATGCAAAGTTTAAAGAAAACAGTCATGATGCATAAGAAAAGCATTTACATGTTGCTTGTTTTAACTGTATTTCTCGGCTTCGCTATTATTGCTCAAGCCTTTCTCATGACAGATATCATTGACGGTGTTTTTTTGAAAGATCAACCTTTTGCGGCGATGATCCCTTTGCTGCTTTGGTTATTGCTCGTTCTATTCGTTAGAGCCTGTTCGGATTATCTCAGTAAGCGTATTGGTGTGTCGCTTGCGAGTCGTGTAAAACGGGACGTTCGTAAACACCTTTTATCAAAGTACGCCAGTCAATCGGTTGCTCTTGCTGAGAAAGGACAAACTGGTAAAAAAGTCAGTATGTTGCTTGATGGTGTGGACGAGATGGATAGTTTTTATAGCCAGTTTATCCCGCAAGTGATGCAAAGTGCTTTTGTTCCTTTACTAGCGTTGATTGTCATCTTCACACAGCATCTAAATTCAGGCATGATTTTACTCGTTTCTGCCCCATTCATCCCGATCTATATGATCGTGATTGGGATAAAGACACAAAAAAAAGCGGAAGAAAAGCTAGAAACCTTAGCATCCTTTTCTGGCACCTTCTTAGATACGATGAAAGGCCTCGTGTCGTTAAAACTATTTTCCCGAACAAACCAACAAAAAGATGAAATAGAGAAAAGCAGTCATAGCTTTCGCGATACGACGATGGAGATTTTAAAAATAGCCTTCACGCAATCGTTCGCGCTCGAGCTGATTTCTATGCTTAGTATTGGTCTCGTTGCCCTTGAACTAGCGATTCAGCTGATTATTTATGAGAGCATCTCCTTTTTTACCGCATTTGTGATTTTAGTTTTAGTCCCTGAATTTTATACGTCATTAAAGGAACTTGGGACAACATTTCATAATGGCAGAAGCAGTATGGGTGCAGCGAAAAAAGTGTTAGAGGAGTTTGATGAACAAGACAACGCAAGTCATTGGGGGCAGAAAGAATGGCTCAAGCAGGAGGCGCCTCCAACGATAAAGCTAGACAGCTTAAGGTTTTCTTATCCAGACAGCGAATTTAGCTTACAAGCTTCGAATGCAACCTTCTTTCCAAAGCAAAAAATTGCCATCGTTGGTGCGAGCGGCTCAGGAAAAACAACGATGCTTCACTTGTTAGCAGGAATGATGACGCCTGATCAAGGAGTTATTACTGTAAATCAAGAAAAGCGATCGTCTTATTCAGAAGCTTCATGGCTACGTCAGCTCGCTTACATTTCACAAAATCCCTATATCTTTGCCGGGACTATTGCTGAAAATATAGCGATGGAAACATCTGAATCCGCGGAGGAAGCAGTCCTTCATGAGGCAGCGAAACTAGCAGGCATTGACCCGCTTATCCAATCGTTGGAGAACAAGTACCAGACGAAGATTGGCGAAGCAGGGAGAGGCCTTTCAAGTGGTGAGAAGCAGCGGATATCGATTGCGCGTGCGTTCCTTAAAAAGCCGACAATCGTTTTACTTGATGAACCAACACGCGGACTCGATTTAGCCACGGAAAAAATATTGCAGCAGTCGATCGAGAAGTTAAATGAGACGGCAACCGTTATTGTCGTGGCCCATCGCCTCCACACGATAAAAACGGCTGACCAAATTCTTTTTATGGAAAAGGGTCAGTTGCGAGCGGTTGGCACACATCAAGAATTGTTGGCAAGTCTACCAGCCTATCGACAGATGGTTACGATTCAACAAGGAGGGGTGGACGTATGAGTGCTCTTCTGAACGTCATCAAGCTGATGCTTATTGAGAAAAAGGAAATCACCTTTTCCATTCTGTTTGGTTTCATTGCTGGGATTAGCAGTGTCGGTCTGTTTGCTGCCAGTGGCTATCTCATTTCAAAAGCTGCCTTAACGCCTCCTTTTTTTACGTTAATCATTTTGACTTCGACGGTGAAGCTTTTAGGTTTTATTAAAGCCGGGGCAAAATTTGGGGAACGATTTTATTCGCATCGTGCGACCTTTGGGATTCTAAGTCATTTACGCGTATCGTTTTTTGAAAGACTGGCCGGTCTTGTGCCAACTGTCTTTCACAAATATCGCAGTGGTGATTTACTAGGTCGCGTCGTTGGTGATGTAGAGAGCTTGCAACATTTCTTTTTGCGCGTTTTTTATCCGCCACTTGTGTTATTGCTCGTTTTTGTTAGTACGATTTTCTTTACAAGCTTCTATTCTGTGGCAATTGCGGTTATTTTGTTCGTTGGTTTTTTACTAACAACCATTGTCGTTCCTGCACTGTTTTCACTGCGGCAGGTGAAGATTAATGGAAGAGTAAGACAGGAACGCGGCAAGTTATCGACAGACATTACCGAAGTGATGTTTGGGTTTCGAGAATTAAAGCTGTTTCAGCAATTACAAACAAGGCGCTCGCAACTATTGAGTCAATCCGAAACGTATATAAAGAACCAGAGAAACGAAAATATTAATAAAGTGTACACGCAATCGGTCAATGGGTTTATAACGTTTATGATCAGTTGGCTCGTGTTGGCTGTAGGTGCGTATTTAGTCACGCAAGGTACGTTAGATGGCATCCTTCTTGCGATGTTGGTGATGATATCACTCACTGTTTTCGAACCGGCTGCACCAATGGCCGTCTTTCCGATTTATCTGCAGGAAAGTCGTGATGCGTCTAAGCGCTTATATGATGTCATGGAGGATCCGGACATTCAAGTGACCAGTGAAACATCCATCAACTCTTTACCGGACACTGCTCCTGAGGTTGCCTTTGACGGGGTTCGCTTCTCCTATATGGAGGAGTGGCGACCAACGATTTCTAACCTTTCACTTAAGATACCTGCTGGGTCTAAAACGGCGATTGTAGGAGCGAGCGGGTCTGGCAAGTCCACTTTACTTCAGCTCGTGTTGAAGCTTCAACAAGGACAAGCCGGTCACGTGTTTTGGAACGAGCATGATACGTCAACGGTAGCAAGTGAAGCCATCTGGAGGCAGGCAAAGGTTGTCCAGCAAGAAAATCATATGTTCTACGGGACAATTCGGGAGAATCTGTTGCTAGTTGATGAAAATCTCACGGACGAACAAATGACATCGGCGTTAGAACATGTGAAGCTTGGGCATTTTTCGCTCCAAGATCACGTATTGGAAAATGGTGAAAACCTCTCTGGTGGTGAAAAACAGCGCCTAGCCATTGCGCGTGCGTTGTTAAAAAAAGGACATCTGTGGATATTAGATGAGCCTACTTCCTCACTAGATGCAGAAACCGAGCAGCATATTTACCAGCACATCTTTGAACAAGCTGCGCAAGATACGTTGGTACTCGTCAGTCATCGCTTAAAAAGTTTAGAAGCCATGGACCAAATTATCGTTATGGATCACGGGACGATTATTGAGCACGGTTCCTATCAAGACCTAATGAACAAACAAGGGTATTTCTATGGAATGAAAACGTTAGAAGGAAGCTTGCTTTAATGGAGCAGCTTGGTTTGTGTAAGTGATAGAAATTGCTTTGTTTCGCTGTCATACGTGATGACGAACCGCTACGTCAAAATACTTCGCTTGCACCCTACGGGTACAAGTGCAACATCGACTCGAGAAGACCTCCTCGTGTTTTCTATGCCGCCGGGCACGGCTTCAGCTTCCTCGGAGTCTTGCTTTCCTGCGGGATCTTCAGCTCGCGCTGTTCCACCCTAAAGGGCACAAGTGTATCATCGACTCAAGAGAACTTCGTCGTGATTTCTTTGCCGCAGGAGTCTACGTATGTTGACTACGCTAATATTTGTTTCTGCGTAAATTGTAATTTATTTTGTTCCATTATCTTATAACGAGTAGAATTTAATTTTTTTATTATGCCGGTGGCTCCATCGTGTTAATCAACCAATTTAGAAAGAAGAAAAACAAAACCCCTGTTGATGAAATAAACTGGCTGAAAGAATTAAGTAAGACTATTTATGCGAGTGACGCCCGCGACTAGATCGCCGGTACGTTTAAAATGAAAATCGCGCTCAGAGACCGATCTAATTAGGAATACCTATTTAATGTTCAGGGAGGTTTAGGCGATGAAGAAATTTCACGATTTTCGAGAAGGAATAATGGATCATATTATTGTAATTATGCTAGGAGGTGAAGCAGGTGAAGACGTTTAACGATCTCCGAGAAGAATTAAAACAAGAAGATCCAATGGATTATATCATCATGGAGATTGTAGGCAAACTTATGGCTGCACGCGACAGACAGAAACTATCGCAAAGGGCACTGTCAAAAAAATCAGGTATCCCACAAAAAACAATCTCAAGAATAGAAACTGGTAAAGATATTCCACAACTGAAAACACTTTTAAAATTAGCTTCTGCCTTAGGACTAGAATTAACGATGATTGACAGTAATGTTAAAAAGGAACATAGTGCTACTTTAATTTGATAAATTCAAATGATAGTAAAGGGTTGCTTCGGCAGCCTTTTTTTGTTTCTCTTACGGCAGGGGAAGGTTTTTATCTTAGAAGGTGTGTTTATAAAGCTTTTGTAAATCCACTTGTGAACAGCCGAGCCTCCATATAAGATAAGCAAAAAAGATACGGAGATTACAAAAACGTATGACAAATAGAAAAGACGAGGCTCGTATCACATGTAAATCGTATTGGTTATTGTTTTTAGTCTCCTTGAAGCTTGGCTTGACATCGTTTGGTGGGCCTACAGCTCATTTAGGGTATTTTCACGAAAGCTATGTTCGTCGAAAGCAGTGGCTTGATGAAACGCTTTATGCCCATTTGGTTGCTCTCGCTCAATTCCTTCCAGGTCCAGCGAGCAGCCAGGTGGGTATGGCGATTGGGATCCATAGGGCTGGTCTCTTCGGAGGTTTGGTTGCCTTTTTAGGATTTACGATGCCATCGGTGATTTTGCTCATTGCCTTTGCATATATGTATGAGGGGATTTCGCTTGCCAACGCTGGCTGGATTCACGGCTTGAAGCTGGTGGCTGCTGCGATCGTAGCGCACGCGATTTTAGGAATGGCGAAGACGCTTGCCCCAGACCGTTCACGGCAGCTACTTCTGCTCGTTGCCCTCGGGGTTGTCCTCTTGTGGCAAACGATTTGGACACAGCTTATCGTTATCGTTTTGGCAGCCCTCTTTGGTTTGCTGTTTCTAAAAACGGACCAGACTCAACAAGCCCAAAAACCGTTTGGCGCGGGCGTATCGAAAAAAATGGGTGCAGCTTTGCTCACGTTATTTTTCCTGCTGCTTTTCTTGCTTCCTCTAGCAAGCCAAGCAACGGACTGGAAATGGTTGGCCATGGTCGATAGCTTTTATCGCTCCGGTGCCCTCGTATTTGGTGGCGGCCATGTTGTTTTGCCGTTGCTTGAAGAGGCTTTTGTTCCAACGAATTGGGTGAGTGAAGACGCCTTTCTCGCTGGCTATGGTGCTGCTCAGGCGGTTCCTGGACCTCTGTTTACGTTTGCTTCGTACCTAGGAACGGTTATGGGAGGCTGGACGTGGGGATTAATGGCGACAGCAGCAATCTTTCTACCGGCATTTTTACTGGTTGCTGGAGCTCTTCCATTTTCGGCGCATATGCAGCATTCAAAACTAAGAGGCGCAGTGCTTGGCATGAACGCGGCAGTCGTAGGTTTGCTCGTCGCTGCTTTTTTTCAACCCATCTGGCAAACCACGGTAGAGACAACCCAAGATTTTCTTTTGTTTGCGGTGTTGTTTGTCATGGTAGCTGTGTGGAAATGGGCACCGTGGATCGTTGTTTGTATGGGGATTATAGGCGGTTGGGTCCTTCCCTATTTTTAGGCTGATGCCAAACGCTCGCTTTCGTCGTTGCTTCGCCTCGTCCGGTGCTCATTGCCCAAAGTGGCAACTCCGCGCCTGCCAAGGCTTTGCGCCTCGAAAGTCAAACGTATTCATTCAATGTAAGTGATATCGTGTTATCTATCCTCAGGGATTTGCCGATTGGCAAGTCTCTTTTTTGTGGCTTCTTTTATCCAATTAAAGAGTGCTTAACACAATGTTGTTTTCAATTCTCCGTGTTCTTAAATAAAAAATAAAATCATACCTATGATACAAGCCTTCTGAATGAAAAGAAGGAAAAATATATTTTCGGATGATTTGCTATTCGTAGTACTACTCCGCTGATTTGAACGTTACATTAAATCACAAAGAACAATGGATGCGATTTTGAAAGCGACTGTTGTTTTCGGTCATGAGAATCGTAGACGTTCACAGAACCATTCTCATTCTCCGTCATATAGTGTGTATTGTTGAAAACGTTTTCATTAACTCGCATTAATAATGCCTCTCAAGAATAGGTTTAAGAACACGAAACGGCTTTTCAACGTTTCGATTCTGATAATGAATAGATTTTAAGGGGGAGAAGCATTGAGGAAATTGAAGTTTTGTTTTCTGTTTTTGGTGTTATCTATTTTCGTTTTGTCTGGTTGTACAGGTGGGGGGAGCCTGACGACACAGAATGTGCAGGACAATCCGCCATCTGAACCAAGTGATACGGGGACGGAAGAGGCTCCTGTTGAAGGGGAAGCAACCAAAAGTGAAGGAGAAGGAACGGAATTAACGTCGGATCCTTCTTTAGCTGGTGAGGTAACGTTTTGGTCATTTTCGGATGATATATATGATGACATCGTTACTGAGTTTAATAAAGTGTATCCCAATATCAAAGTAAAGGTTGTCATTCTCGAATTTGGAGAGTTGCACGACAAGTTGCAAACGACGCTTGCGGCAGGGCAAGGAGCGCCTGATCTGGTGCAGGTAGAGACCAATCAATTTCCTCGTTATGTGACGGGTGGATTATTGGTTGATTTTTTACAAGAGCCTTATAATGCAGGGCGTTATCAGGATCAAGTGTCTGAGTACACATGGGAACGTTGGAAATCATTAGATGGAAAACAACTTCTAGGGATGCCGTGGGACGTTACACCGGGCGTGTTTTATTATCGCGCAGATATTTTCGAGCAAATGGGTCTTCCAAGTGAACCAGAAGCCTTGGGCGAATTCATACAAGACAAAGAGAATTTTATGATGGCGGCACAGACGCTAGCAGCCAACGGCAAGTTTATTCTTGAATGGAGAGACCTCCCTGTCAATCATTACGGCGACCAAGTTGGTTATTTTGACTCTGAATTTAATTGGCTTCGCAATGATGAACGAACAGCTGAGCTTCTTGATTATGTTAAACGGGGCACACAAGTAGGGTGGGCAGCGCAAATGTCTGGGTTGGGGAGCGATGAAGGAAGGCAACTGATCAAACAAGGGAAATTAGTAGCCGTGCAGAACGGAAGCTGGGCAGCCAGAGATCTAAAAAAACAATTTCCTGAGCAAGAGGGGCAGTGGCGGGCGACAAGAATGCCACTCGGTGTATCTGTCGGTTTAGGGGGCTCAACGTTTGTCATGCCTTCGCAAAGTCAAAACAAAGAGGCGGCATGGGCATTTAATGAGTGGATGACGACGTCTGAGGATGCTTGGAAAATTTTTGTCGAAAGGTCAGTTCAGCCTTCATGGAAGCATATTACGAGCTTGGACTGGTACAAGAGTCATACCAACCCATACCTAGGTGGCCAGCTAGATTTTGAACTTTACGATACGTTGGACGATGCCATCCCTGTACGTCGCTATACACCACTCGATGGAAAAGGGTGGCCAATTTATATCGAGGGCATTCATAAGGCGATTGATGAGAACGTGGATTCAAAAACGATTCTGCAACAAATTGAGGACAATGTTCATAAGCAGCTTGGTGCAGACATTCAAGAACTTAAAGCGAGTATCGGCCAATAAAGAAGATATACGTCGTTCATTCGCCCTCTAGCCGGGGCGAATGGATTGTTGGTTGCGAACACTAGTGAGGAGGGTGTTATGCTTCGATGGCTTAGGAAGTATCGACTGAGTCTGATTGTCATTTCTGCACTTATTGTTGGGTTTATCCTATGGAATAACAACAGAGGGTACGATGATACTGTGATGGCGACTCTCCCTGATTACAGCGACATTGACTTTGAGAATGTATCTGTACTAGGGGATGAGGATATCCAAAGCAAACTCGAACCATCTTTTTTTGATTATTACAACGTGTTAAACGAAGAAGGTGTAACAGATACGACCGATTTTCATCTGGCACTAAAATCATCAGAATACTCCGATATGAACAAGAAAGGGACGAGCATCGAAACGAATCTCGGTGGGGAAACTGGTGAATTTGTCGCTCTCACTGGACAGGATGGCTGGGTTGAATACACCTTCACAGTGCCAGAGAATGGGTTTTATCAAATGGGCATGAGTTATTTTGCCATGGATGGCAAGCGCTCTTCGGCCATTACAAGTGTGCAGGTGAATGGCGAATACCCCTTTTTTCAGGCGAAAAAACTGACGTTTGAACGGATGTGGAAAGAAGGGGGAGACACGTGGTTTGACAATCAGGGCAATGAGTTTAACCCGGAAAGAGTTGAAACATTTGGCTGGCAGGAGAAAACGTTTCGCGACTCGCAGTCTTTAGTTGAGGAACCCCTTCGTTTTCATCTTGAGGCTGGTGAACATACGATACGTGTGAATTGGATTCGGGAACCTATCGCGATTGGTGAGCTTCATATCTTTTCACCGATTCAACATCCAACGTACGAGGAGGTTCGCGCTCAGTATTCCTCCAAAGGTTATCAGCCGGTTCAAGATGTGTCTGTGAAAATTCAAGCAGAGGAAGCCACTCTGCGTTCGGATCCTACGTTAAAGAGGGTTGAAGATCGTGAGCCTTTGACAGAGCCATTTAACCCTGATGCGATTACGTTAAATACATTTGGTGGGAGCAGCTGGCGAAATGGCGGCCAATGGGCAGAGTGGGAATTCGACGCTCCGAAAAGCGGCTTGTACGCCATTGGCATGCGCTTTGGTCAATGGTACATCAACGGTATTCCAACACAACGAAAAATCTACATTGACGGTGAAGTGCCATTTAAGGAAATGACGAATGTCCTTTATCCCTATGAACAAAGCTTCCAGATGAAGAAGCTTGGCACAAAAGAGGAGCCTTCATTATTTTATTTAGACGAGGGCACACATACGATCCGAATGGAAGTGCATATGGGAGAGATTGGCGGGATTTTGGAAACGGTTCGCGATACGACGCGCAAAATGTCTGTGCTCGGTCGTGAAGTGATTCGTGTGACAGGCACGAGCCCTGATCCAAATATTGATTGGGATCTTGATGGGACAATTCCTCATCTTATTCCAAGACTGCACATGATGGCAAAGGATGTGGACAATGCTATTCAGTCGTTGTATGGATTAGGTGTTCCTCAGGGAAGTTCGGAGGTCAGCACGCTTTATGAAGTGCGTGACACACTCCTCAGCATGGCAGAGGATACAGAAAGCATTCCCGCTCGTTTGGAAAGCTTGAATAACTTACAGTCGTCCATTGGCATTTGGATAAATGAATTGAGTCAGCAGAGCTTGCTTCTCGATTACATTCTCATCCAATCACCTGATATGGCATGGCCCGAAGCAGAAGCCCCTTGGTATGTTAGGGCGCAAACGAGCGCTTATGATTTCTTTACGTCATTTACGAAAGATTACAGCGGCATCGGGAACGTTTATGAAGATGAAGAGGTGTTGGATGTATGGGTTTCCCGCGGAAGGGATTGGGTGCAAATTATTAAGCAGATGATTGACGAAGATTTCACGCCGCGAACAGGTATTAAGGTCAACGTCAATGTCATTCCTGCACAGCAAATGCAAGTGCTCCTCCTAGCAAATACGTCGGGCCTTGCGCCAGATGTCGCCTTAGGAGTAGAAGGCGAATTGCCGATTGATTTCGCCGTGCGGAATGCCCTAGTTGATTTAGGCGAATTTCCGGATTATGAAGACGTCGCCAAACGATTCCGACCGGGAGCGCTGATCCCTTATGAATACAATGATGGGCACTACGCTCTTCCTGAAAACCAAAACTTTTACATGCTGTTCTATCGCAAAGACATTATGGAGGAGCTAGGTGTTACGGAGGAAGAGATTCCAGAAACGTGGGAAGAAGTTATGGAGCTCATTCCATTGCTTCAACAAAATGGTATGGATTTCTACTATCCGCATGCGCCGAACAATACGGCCTTGGCAATTAATGAGTTTTCGCCATTCTTGTTTCAGCATGGTGGGGACCTATACAAAGAAGACGGAATGGAATCCGCTCTGAATTCACCAGAAGCTTTGGAAGCCTTTGAGATGTGGACGGGATTGTTTACGAATTACAAAATTGAGAAACAAGCTGATTTCTACAACCGTTTCCGATCTGGGGAAATGCCTATCGGAGTGGCGGATTACTTTACCTATATTCTGCTTTCAACTGCGGCGCCAGAGCTTACCGGCTGGTGGGAAATGGTTCCTATGCCGGGCATTCAACAAGAGGACGGTCAGATCAATCGTTCCACTGGTGGATTAGGCCAAACAGGAATCATCTTTAAGGACACAGATATGAAGGATGAATCTTGGGAGTTTATGAAATGGTGGACGGGTGCCGATGCGCAAGAACAATTTGGCTCAGAGCTTGAGGCATTGCTTGGCGTAGAAGCCCGTTGGAATACAGCCAACATTGAAGCATTAAAACGTCTGCCGTGGGATGAGAATGACATTGACAGCATTCTCGAGCAATGGAAATGGTTCAGGGAGCGGGAAGTGGTGCTCGGCGGTTACTTTACGACGCGGCATATCGCCAACATTTGGAATGAAGTTGTGTTGAATGGAAAAATCCCCCGCGAAGCAGTGGAGGAGGGCGTCAAAGAGATTAACAAAGAGCTACGGAAAAAACGAGAAGAATTTGGGCTGGATGTTTCGAAATCTGAAGGGGGCGATGATTGATGAGTTCAAATAAGCCGACGTCTTTACCGGTGCAAAGACCATCACCACCGCCTTATGTCGAAGTTGGAAGGTGGGCAAAGCTGTGGGCAGATATAAAGCGAAATCGCGTCTCGTATTATCTGCTCGCCCCTTTTCTTCTTTTGTTTACGTTTTTTACAATCCTGCCGATTCTTACGTCAATCGGTCTGAGCTTTACCTATTACAACATTATTGAGGCACCTCGATTTGTCGGGTTATCCAATTATCGGCTGTTGTTTGTCGATGATGATATCTTCTTGAAAGCTGTCGGGATCACGTTGAAATTCGCCTTTGTGACGGGCCCTATCGGCTACATTATGGCCTTTTTGTTAGCTTGGGCGATCAGTCAGATCCCACAAAAATATCGGTTCTTTTACACGCTCTGCTTTTACACACCTTCCATCACGAGCGCTGTGGCGATGTCCGTCGTGTGGTTGTATTTGTTCGCTGGGGACCGAAAAGGGCTTTTTAATCATTGGCTGATTGAGCTTGGCATCTTAGACGAACCCTACTTGTTTTTGCAAAATGTAGATTCCATTGTTCCTGTCATTATTATTGTCTCGCTATGGATGAGCATGGGGATTGGCTTCTTGGCATTTCTCGCTGGTCTTCAGAATGTGCCAAAGGAGCTCTACGAAGCAGGCGCCATTGACGGGGTGAGATACAGGTGGCAAGAGCTCGTCTATATCACCCTCCCTGCGGTAAAGCCTCAACTGTTGTTCGGCGCGGTCATGCAGGTCGTCTTTTCGCTGCAAGTGTTTGATGTGAGTATGCAGCTCGTTGGAATGCCTAGCCCACTGTATGCCGGGCACACAATTTTAGCGCATTTGTATGACTATGCGTTCATCCGTTTTGAGATGGGCTATGCGTCAGCCATTGCGGTCGTCTTGTTTTTCCTAATGCTTGGGTTGAACCGGTTGATCTTTAGATTCTTAGGGGGGGATTAAGAAATGGCAAAAGCGTTCAAAAAACGAAAGGTGGACGTGGGGAGCGTCTTTTTATACACGTTTTTAACAGGCCTTGGCCTTTTGATGCTTGCGCCGCTTGTGTATATGGCGTCAACGGCAGTCAAGCCGGTGAGTGAGCTGTTCCTTTTCCCGCCGCGATTTTTTCCGATCAATCCAACCTTAATTAATTTTCGGGATTTGTTGTTGATTACGGGCACGTCCTTTGTTCCTTTTTCTCGGTATATCTTTAACAGTGTGATCGTTACTGGTGGGATCGTGACTTTGGGAGTGCTTATTTCTTGCATGGCTGCGTATCCATTGGCGAAGCATGATATGCCATTTAAAAACACAATCTTCAGTCTCATCGTCACGGCGTTAATGTTCTCGCCGATGGTGTTGCAAATCCCTCAATACTTGATGATTAGCCAAAGTGGATTAATGAACACCTACTTTGCGATGATCCTGCCTTATCTCGCTGCACCCATCGGTATCTTTTTAATGATTCAATTTTTGAAGCAGATCCCTGATTCCTTGCTTGAATCAGCACGGCTTGACGGGGCCTCTGAATGGAAAATTCTCTGGGCAATTATTGTGCCCTTATTAAAGCCAGCTATCGCTACCTTTGCTTTATTGAGTTTTATCCAAGCGTGGAATGACCCGTACCCTGCGATGATGTATACCACGAAGGAAGAGTTAAAATCTCTTCCACTGGCAATCCAGTCCATTAGTGGCGGTGCTGGTGTCGTTGCTCGTGTGGGGACGTCCGCAGCCGCAAGCTTTCTGATGATTGTACCGACCATTATCGTCTTTATCGTGACACAACGAATGGTGCTGCAAACTATGGCTCACTCAGGACTGAAGTAATCGTGTAAAAGGGCTGAGTAATGGCCAGGATGACGGCTGTTGCCTTGGATAGAAGGGATATAGAGGAAGGAGGGTCTATAGTGAATCGCATGTTGACATGGGGAGTCGCTGTCGTCGTTATCGCAGCTTCGTTGTGCATGCAGCCAGCAAAGGTCTCAGCAGAGGAGCCCTATGAAGGCTACATTTGGAACACAGCTGGGAGGGCAGTCCATTCCATCAATGGCTATGTGTACGACGGGTCCATCGAAGGCTACCAGTTGGAATCTGGCGCTTTCAATACACCTGAAGACATTTATATCGCACCGGACGACTCCATTTACGTTGTCGATACCGGCAACAATCGGGTCGTGCAATTGGATACGAATCATCAAGTAGTGAACATATACGGTGACCATGAGGGGGAAGGGAAGCTCAACGGCCCAAAAGGAGTTTTTGTGAAAGAAGATGGGACGGTGTACGTCGCCGATACGAAAAATCAACGGGTCGTATTGTTTAACAAGGATGGTCAGTTTATCAAGGCGTTGAATGCGCCAGAGAGCCCACTGTTGGGACAAAATTTCTCCTACTCTCCATCCAAGCTGATTGTCGATAAGCGAGATTACATGTATGTCGTAAGTGAAGGCACGACACTAGGTTTTATGCAAATTGATCCAAACGGTGATTTTAAAGGTTTTTACGGAGCCAATGATGTTGGTTTTAGTTTGAAACGATTCATCACAAGATGGATTGCTACAGAGGAGCAGCAGGCGAAACTGGAATCGACTTTGCCCCTGGCCTTTACAAACCTGACTCAAGACAGCGATGGATTCATCTACACGACGACGCAAGGAACAGATATTAACCAAATTAAGCGCTTGTCTCCAGTTGGTGTGGATACGTTAAATCATGAAGAAAAAATGTATGGGGATCTAGCCAATTTCGGTGTCTATTTGGATGTCTCTTCCTTTATAGATGTCACGGTTGATGAGCAAGGCATTATTACAGCACTGAACCTTCAAACGAGCAAAATGTATCAATATGATAAACTCGGCAATCTTTTGTTTGTTTTTGGTGGGATAGGGGAGCAAAATGGGCTATTCGTGACCCCATCCAGCTTAGATCAGAATTCAGATGGGTTGATGTACGTCATTGACAAAGGGAGAAACAGAATCGATCTGTTTCGTAAAACACCATTTGCTACGCTCGTCCACGAGGCTTCTTCGCTTTATGTGAACGGTCAGTACGAAGAAGCCAAGAACCTTTGGGAACAGGTCATCACTCTAAACGGAAACTATGACATTGCGTACAAAGCGATAGGAAAGGCGCTTTATAAGTCAGAGCAATACAAGGAGGCCATGACCTACTTTAAGCTTGCGAACGCGAGAAGCGATTATTCTGAGGCGTTTCGCGAGTACCGAGTCGAGTTTACTCGTGAGCATTTTGGTTGGATTTTTGGGGGCATTCTCTTTTTGTTTGTTTGCTTTAGAATTGGTATACCAGTGACAAGAAAGTGGATCAAGAGGAAGAAGGAAAATGAAGCGAAGGCGGTTGAAGGGGAGGAGAATGTGTCATGAATACAGTGAAAATGATGCGGCAAGTGATGGTTCATCCTTTTGATTTTTTCAATGATATTCAAACCCCCAACCGCTTGAAATGGTCACAAGGTGTGTTGCTTGTTTTCTTGGCATTTATCGTGAAAATGGCATCCCTTGTTATCGTTAGCTACCATTTTCAAACGAGAGAACCCTATCAAATTTCTTACGTGCATGAATTCATTTGGTTATTCATTCCTTGGCTTACCTGGTGTGTGGCGAATTGGGGCGTTAGCACAATCGCAGAGGGTGAAGGGAAATTTAAAGAAATCTTTGTTGGGTCGGCGTTTTGCCTTGTTCCCTACATTCTTTTTATGATCCCTGTGACGTTGCTGACCAATGTGTTTGCGTTAAGTGAGCAATCCATTTACCTTTTCTTGAAAGATGGGTTACTCATTTGGGCAGGGTGGTTGTTGCTCGTGAAGGTGAAAATTTTACATGACTTTGAACTAGGAAAATTGATTTGGATTACGGTAATCAGCTTATTAGGGATGGCGATCATTTGGTTTATTGGTGTTCTCCTCTATGGGCTGATCAGTCAGTTTATAAGTTTTCTGTTTGATCTGGTCAAAGAATTGCGATTCCGAATTTAGGGGGTGGAGGCATTCTCATGAGCAAGAAACAGAAGCTAGTGAGTTTATTGTTGGTCATCACAGCACTCATCCTAGGCAGTGTTTGGTCTTATAGCGGTTTTGCGGAGGAATCAAAGACAGACCATGAAATGAATGAGATAGCCAGTGATTCTAGGGGTGAAGATGCGGGATCACAAGAGGACGATGCCATTGAGTTCCAGTCAACATCAGTCACGACCGTAACGAAAACAGGACTTGAAAATGACGACTATGCCTTGTTTATTGATGAAGCAACAGGCAACATCCGTATCGTTAATAAACAATCAAATAAGGAATGGCTTGGTGCACCTCAAGCGGATGAAACGACGTTGCCGAACAATGTGCAATTTATGAATTCTCCTGTTCATATTCAATACACGAATGGGGCCAGTGTGTCACAGACGTATACGTTAAAGGAGCCTAGCAACGTTGTGACGATTGAGCCTCAAGAGGACAGCCTTCGCGCCACATTTGATGTGAAAGAAATCAATGTGTCGTTTGCGCTGGAGTATCGATTGAACGACGGTGGACTGTCTGTCACTATTCCACAGGACTCGATTAAAGAAGCTGGCGACGTAAAGATTATCAGTCTAGAGGTTCTCCCCTTTTTTAACGCAGGCAAGGAAAGTGACGAGGGGGCGTTGTTCCTTCCAGATGGCTCTGGCGCTTTGATGACATTCAAGGAAGAGCACCCGCTTTATCTAAGTGGTTACTCTCAGCCAATCTACGGTCCAGACCCTACGTTTAGTACGACTTTAGGGGAAGTGTTTGCGGATGGG
The DNA here is from genome assembly GCF_004363045.1 of Aureibacillus halotolerans. Taxonomy (NCBI): domain Bacteria; kingdom Bacillati; phylum Bacillota; class Bacilli; order Caryophanales; family Bacillaceae; genus Aureibacillus; species Aureibacillus halotolerans. Next base: position 34,118 of record NZ_SNYJ01000004.1, on the reverse strand, counting down.
CTCACGCAAATGGCCCCGCCGAAAATGAACATTGCACTGCCGGTGTTTGGGAGTTATCGAAACGGAACAGGGTTTTTAGGCATTGTTACGCATGGGGAAGAACAAGCGCATATTAATGGGACACCTGCAGGCATTCGGAACATTCCACTGTACCGGGCATCCGTAGAGTTTTTGTATCGTAAACAGGATGTGATCTTTATCGGCTCTTCAGGCAAAATCCCGCTATTTCAAGGTCAGCAAATTGACGGGGACCGATCCGTTCAGTATGTGCTTCTTGAGGATGCAGAAGCGAATTATATCGGGATGGCGAAGGCCTACCGCAATTACCTCATTCATGCTCAAGGAGTTGAGCCATCTGTCCACGAAGGGTATGCCCTGCGTGTAAACCTCGTAGGCGGCTTACAACGAGAAGAGATTATTGGAACAACCTTTATTGAAATGACGACGTTTGATCAAGCACGTTCGATCATAGAGGCGTATGCAGATAAAGGCATAGACCAGATAGAGGTAACGATCGAAGGTTGGTCTAAAGATGGATTGTATGGGAATCAACCTGAGCATTTCCCTGTTGAAAAACATTTAGGTGGGAGCCGCGATTTAGAACGTTTAATAGCGTTTGCGAAAGAAAGGGACGTTGCCCTTCATCTACAAACGAATTACATCCGGGCATACGAAGAGAGTCATGGCATGTCCGAAAGCTCCGATGCAGTTAGAGGCTTGGATCGAGAGGTTGTGGAACATTCAAATATGTATGTGTCCAGCCGTTTTAGCAATGACCAAGAGCTGTTTTATTTACTAAAGCCTCGGAAAGCCTACGAAGAGCATATGTCAGCGGAAATGAAAGAATTTAAGAAGTTAGGCGTCACTGGTGTGCATTTGGACTATGTGGGCAACCTGCTGTATTCCGACCAAGACACAGAAGCCCCTATGACAAGACATCAAGCTGTAGAGGTGTGGACAAAAGCCTTAGATGCATTTCACCAACGTGTAGGAGACACCTCCGTTGATTATGGGTTCGCGTATACGTTAGGGCATGTCGATGAAATTCGAAACATTCCGATGGATTCTAGCGGCTTTATTTACATGGATGAAACAGTGCCATTTTACCAGATTGCCATTCATGGCTTAGTGCCTTATACAGCAGGGCCGTCAAATTTGCGAAACGATGCAACAGCTGAATTTTTAAGGGCCATCGAGTACGGGGCGTTGCCAAGCTATCGATTAACTTACGAGGAAACAAGTGAGCTCCAGCGTACGATGGCGAACAGCTTGTTTAGCTCCTCTTATAAGGACTGGATCGATCAATCGGTGGAGGAATATCAGCTGCTTGCGTCCTTACATGAACAAACCTTCAATCAGTTGATCGTTCAGCACGAAAAACTATCAGATGATGTGTATAAAACAACTTATGAAAATGGCGTCTATACGATCGTCAACTACAATGAGGAATCAACGACCATCGATGGGACGACGGTTGGGGGACATGATTATATCGTCTCTAAAGGAGAGATCAAATGAAAGGAAAACAAGTCAGACTGTCCATGAAAACACGTCATAACATGGAAGGCTATGCCTTCGTCTCTCTATGGATTATCGGTTTCTTTTTCTTTATGGCTATTCCGCTTGGGCGCTCGTTTATCTACTCACTCAATGAGCTGACACCAACAAGCGCAGGTCTTCAAGCAACATTTGTTGGCTTAATGAATTACAGAGAAGCGTTCACGACCGACATTCATTTTTTGCCTTTGTTAATCGAGACGTTGACGTCAATGCTTACCCAAGTACCGCTCATTTTGATTTTCGCAATGTTCAGTGCGATCTTGTTAAATCGCGAAATGATTGGTCGGACGTTCTTTCGAGGGATTTTCTTCCTGCCAGTGATCATTGCTTCCGGTGCCGCCCTCCGAAAGCTGCTTGAGCAAGGGGTCACACAGCTACCCATCTTTAATCAATACGGGCTCTACAATCAATTAAGCAACTTTATTCCTGAAGTGGTGTTAGAGCCGCTTCTGGAATACGCCGATGCACTGACTCTTGTCATGTGGGATTCTGGCGTGCAAATTCTCATCTTCCTTGCCGGCCTGCAAACGATCTCGCCGGCGCTTTATGAAGCAGCAAAAATCGATGGCGCTACGTCATGGGAAACCTTCTGGAAAATCACATTTCCCCTCCTCATGCCAATGATTTTTGTAAACACGCTTTACAGTATAGTGAACTCGTTTACGAAGCCCGATAACGGTGTGATGAATCATCTGTTAAACGTTGTGTTCCGTTCCAATGATTATGCTTACGGCTCTGCCATTGGTTGGCTGTACTTTCTTTTTATTTTTATCATCATCGGTTTCGTCTTTTTGATTTTCCGTAAAAGATTGTCGATTTAGAAAGGAGTGCAGAAAAGTTGAAACTGAATACAGAACGTCTGACACGAACAGTGGTTCAAAAAGTAGATAAGCAAAAAGTGGCCACATACGCTAGAAAGACAAAAAAAATTGCCACATACATTTCTTATTATTTATTGCTGCTCAGCCTGTCTTTTGTGTTTCTCTATCCACTCCTTTACATGATCTCGCAGTCCCTCATGCGACCTCAGGACGTCGCGGATGCAACGATTCAGTGGATTCCAAAAGTGTTTGCCTTAGAAAATTATGCAATCGCCTTTGGGGCCATCGATTATTGGAAAGGTTTGCTGAACAGCATATGGATCTCTTTTGGAAGTGCTATTCTGCAGATTCTTAGCTGTTCGTTTATCGGCTATGGGTTTGCACGCTACAAATTCCCTGGCAAGTCTTTATGGATGGCATTGCTTGTGTTTACGTTTTTAGTCCCCCCGCAGACCATCGTTGTGCCTTTATATATTTTCTTTAGCGATTTAGGCTGGATTAACACCTTGTTTCCGTTCATCGTTCCTGCACTGTTTGGCTTTGGACTGAAAGGAGCACTGTTTGTCCTGATTTTTATTCAGTTTTATTCAGGGCTTCCGAAGGTGTTGGAGGAAGCTGCTAGAATCGATGGGGCTGGTGCCTTCCGGACGTATTGGATGATTATGTTCCCATTGGCGAGACCTGCGATGATTGTTGTTTTTCTCTTTTCAGTCGTTTGGAACTGGAACGATGTCTTCCAACCAAACATGTACTTGCTGTTGCCAGAGTTTTTTAACCTCGCGCAAAACCTAGCGACCTTTAACGGCAACGCAAGTGTGCAAGGGATGTCGCAAGCACAGCAGACGGTCTCTACACAAGCCGCCATGAGCATGACGCCTACTTTGTTGAATCAGATTATGGCCGCTGTCATTCTCATGATTCTACCGATCGTCATTTTGTACTTGTTCGTTCAACGCTCCTTCGTAGAGAGCATTGAACGTTCTGGGATTTCGGGGGAATAGTCAGAAATACTGTGCCAGTCATTTTACTTGAAAGTGCTAGGGTGGTGATGAATCCTACCCTAGTTATTTCAGTTGATTTGAATTTAGCTAAAATTGTTGAACATCAAAAATCTTAATTTTCGCACCTTTTATTTGATAGACACGCTTAGATATCACTGGGTAAAGCCACAATCCAATATTGTACTTGCTTTTTATACAAGCTGCCATACGCTCGCTTTCACCCTAAATGGTACAAGTGCATCATCGACTCAAAAAGACTTCGTCGTGATCTCTTTGTTACCGGGCGAACTGCGAGCCCCCTCGATCGCTTGCGCGCTCTGCGGGGTCTCGCTAGTGGCATCTTTTCATGGTGGCCTCATGTTATGATGTGACATGAATAAAAACGCAGAAACAAGCATCAGCGTAGTCAAAATACGTAGACTCCTGCGGGAACAGCGAGAGCTGAAGATCCCGCAGGAAAGCTTTTGCTTTCCGAGGAAGCTGAAGCCGTGCCCGCGGAACGCGAAGTATTTTGACGAAGCCGTCGTGATTTATGGTGTAGAAGTTCTCTTCGTTAGTAATAGACGATCTTTTTATGATGCAGAATAAGAACATTAGCATCTCTCTGTTTACACATATTTTCAAAATGTCAATAGATCTATATTACCTTGCTTCAACTCAGGCACAGTCAACATGAAAAGTGTTTCAAACATATGCTTATATTATATTTAACTAAATGGTTGAATGTGAATAAGAAAACGATTATAATCAACCATATGGTTAACAATGATCAAAACAACCTAAATGAAATTTTCAGTGCTTTATCTGATCCAACAAGAAGAGAAATGATTCAAATGGTGGCAGAAAAAGAAAGGACGGTTTCCGAATTAGCAGAGCCCTTTGATATGTCTTTGGCGGGTATTTCAAAGCATATTAAAGTGTTGGAACGAGCGCATTTAATCGACAGGAACATAAAGGGGAGGGTTCACATACTCCGCTTGAACGCCTACTCATTGTCTCAAGTAAATGAATGGCTCCGTTTTTATGAGATATTTTGGGACAATCGTTTCGATCTGCTGGAAAGTGAGTTATTGAAAGCGAAAAAGAAAGAACATTAAATGACATAAAGGAGTGTTTGTATGAGTGATTTTTCAAATACGACGTTAACAATGACAAGACAATTTAATGTAGAGCCTGAAAGGGTTTTTGATGCATGGTTAAACCCGGAAATTATGAGCAAATGGTTTTTCACATTGGAAAATACAAATAAAGTCACACAAAATAACCCTGAAGTAGGCGGCACTTGGGAAATTGTTGACCATCGGGAAGGCATGGATTACCGTGCGATTGGAGAGTACCTTGAAATTGATCCTCCGAAAAAAATCGTGTTCACTTTTAAAATGCCACAATTTAGCGAACTTGAAGATACGATTACAGTTGAGCTGAAAAAAATCCAAGAAGGATGTGAGATGACATTCACACATGTCATCCATACCCCTCATGAAGAAAATTGGACAGAGGCTGATATCGAAAGAGCTCTTCGTGCAAAGCATGATGATACAGAACAGGGCTGGAATTATATGTTTATGGGGCTTAAAGAATTAGCGGAGACAGGAAACAATAGCTATAAAGGGTGAAGGTAGTTTGGTCTCGGTTAGAGAAGTTCGTGGATCTTTTGAGTCGGAGTAGTACTTGTGCGCTTGAGGTTGTAAGTGAAGTATTTATCTGAAGAAAACCTGAACAAATTCAATTATTTGTTCAGGTTTTTCATCATAGTTTAGTTATAACCTAGCCTTATTGTCAATGAGAAGCGGGGCGAAGGGAGCGTTAAGAAATTGACAATCAGTAGGCAAAACAAATTGATTATTTTTTGAACTTTACGAATACATCCTAGCGTGGTATAGTTGTGACAAGGAAAGCGCTTAACCTTTTTAACCTACTTTTTTAACAAGGGGCATTGTGATGAAGAAAAAAGTAAGGCTTGGCATTATTGGTGCTGGACGGATTGGTCAAATTCATGCCACCAATGTTCTTCAATCTCCACAAGCCGAATTGGTTGTTGTCTCGGATGTGTATTTTGACAGTGAGGTGCAGGCTCGGCTCCACTCGTATGGTGTGGAAACAACGGATGATTATTTGACCGTCTTACGAAGAGAGGATGTAGATGCAGTGCTCGTCTGCTCGAGCACCGACACGCATATCGACATGATTTCAGAAGCGGCAGCGAACGGAAAGCACGTGTTCTGTGAAAAGCCTGTGTCGCTTGAAACCGCGAAGACAAAAATGGCGATAGCGAAGGCTGAAGCTCAAGGGATTGCTTTGCAAATAGGCTTCAATCGCCGCTTTGATCCGAATGTGCAGGAAGCGAAAGCACAGCTTGAACAAGGACGGATTGGCGCCCTTCATTCATTGCGCATTATTTCTCGAGATCCAGCGCCACCCCCTGCAGAGTACGTGGCACGTTCAGGTGGCTTGTTTAAAGACATGGCGATTCACGACCTGGACATGGCAAGGTATTTGACTGGCAAAGAAGTCGAAGAGGTATACGTGAGAGCAGCCTGTCTTGTGGACCCGATGTTTGCGACACATGATGATGTCGACACAGCGACGACTGTGCTGACGTTTACAGACGGTACCTTTGCGACGATTGAAAATTCTCGCCGTGCTGTGTATGGCTACGATCAGCGTATTGAATTGTTTGGTGAAAAAGGCATGATTCAAGTAGGGAATCAACAGGAGAGTACCGTCCAGATAAGTGGCGAAGGGCATATCGAATCTGCCAAACCACAAGCCTTTTTCTTGGAAAGGTACGCTACATCCTATCGGAATGAATTGGAACAATTTCTGTATGCGATAACCTTTGGCGGGACTGTCCCTTGTACAGGAAAAGACGCCTTGGTTGCCGAAGAACTTGCTGATGCTTGTCGTTTGTCATGGAAAGAGAAAAAACCGATTCTTTTCACCGCACGACCCAACACATCCAAAGGATAAGAAGGGAGACGTTGTGATGAATTTAGTGAAGCCATTAGGCGAGAGAAATGCTGAGGGCCGACGCATTAAGGTCGATCCTGCAACAGCGGGATGGAGTTATGTGGGCTTTGAGGTGTATGCGCTTGAAACGGGAGAGATCTTTGCCCAAGAGTGGGAGGATCAGGAGGTTTGTCTCGTCTTAATGTCCGGAAAAGCAAATGCAGAGGCTGGCACCGTTGTTGTGAACGACATCGGGGAGCGAATGGAGACGTTTGAGAAACGCCCTCCTCATGCCATTTATAGCCCTCCAAAGACAAAAGTGAAAATCGAAGCGTTGACACCCGTTCGTTTTGCGGTTTGTCTTGCCCCAGCAAAAGGTTTATATCCACCGCGTCATATCACACCTGACGACATTGGTGTTGAACCTCGCGGACATGGATCGATGCAAAGGCTTGTTCACAATATTTTGCCAGAAAACGAGGTTGCAGAGTCGCTTCTCGTCGTTGAAGTGTTTACTGATGGCGGCAACTGGTCGAGCTATCCGCCACATAAACATGATCAGGACAATCTGCCAGCAGAGTCCTATTTGGAAGAAACGTACTACCATGAAGTGAATCCAGAGAGCGGGTTTGTGTGGCAGCGTGTGTACAACGATGATCGTAGCTTGGACGAAACGATGGCTGTGGAGCATGAGTCGGTGGTGCTTGTGCCAGAAGGCTATCATCCAGTGTCTGCACCTCCAGGATATGATTCCTACTACCTAAATGTCATGGCAGGCCCAGTGCGCAAATGGGCGTTTCATAACGATCCTTCCCATGAGTGGCTGTTTAAAGGGGTTATGCAGGAAGCGAAAAAAGGAGGGACCGGGAAGTGATCCAATTCGAAACGCGTGAACGTGATGTGATCGGTCTTGGTCGTCTTTGCATTGATTTAAATGCCAATGAAATTCACCGTCCAATGGAGGAAACGCGCACCTTCACAAAATATGTCGGCGGTTCACCGGCCAACATCGCCATTGGGGCACAACGTTTAGGGCTTTCTGCGGGGTTTATTGGCAAAGTATCCGACGATCAGATGGGACGGTACATCGTCAACTATCTGGAAGAGCAAGGGATTGATACGTCCAATGTCGTGACAGACAAGACAGGGGCTGTCACAGGGCTGGCATTTACGGAAATTCTATCTCCAGAGGATTGCAGCATTTTAATGTACCGCGACAATGTGGCCGATTTGCTTTTAGCGCCTAGTGAAGTAAGCGAAGCGTATGTGGCGTCTGCGAAATGCCTTTTACTGTCAGGAACAGCGTTGGCCTCCTCGCCGTCAAGAGAAGCGGTGTTTGTCGCGCTAACGTATGCGAATAAGCACAACACGAAAGTCGTCTTTGATTTGGATTACCGTCCGTATACGTGGAAGTCAATGGAAGAAACCGCCGTGTATTACCGTCTTGCAGCAGAAAAATGCGACGTCATCGTTGGCACGAGAGAGGAATTCGATGTTATGGAAACTTTCTCTGAGGTGAAAGGTGATGATCAGCAAACGGCAAGGGAATGGCTTTCTCATCAGGCAGAGCTTGTCGTCATCAAGCATGGACAGGACGGCTCGAAGGCCTATGAAAAGGATGGAACAACATATCGAAGTGGCGTGTATCCTTCCAACGTATTAAAAACTTTCGGTGCAGGTGATGCCTATGCCTCTGCGTTTATTTACGGGCTTCTACAGGGCTGGAATGCAGAACAGGCGATGAGCTTTGGCAGTGCTTCCGCATCCATCGTTATTTCCAGACACAGTTGCTCAGAGGCGATGCCTACAGTCGCTGACATTGAGGAGCTCATGCAAACCACAACAGCAAAGTAGACAACTTAGGAGGAAAATACGTGCGATTAAACAACTATATTGGTGGCGAATGGCAGGCAGCTGAAGGAACGGACACGGTGGAAGTGGTGAACCCGGCAACGAACGAAACGCTCGGCGTTGTCCCCTTATCCACAGGAGCTGATGTGGATAAAGCTGTTGAGGCAGCGAAACGGGCGTTTCCAGAATGGTCCAACACCGCTGTCCCAAAGCGGTCGCGCATTTTGTTTGCTTATCAACAGCTTCTTGTTGAGCATTGGGATGAGTTGGCAGAGCTAATTACAAAAGAGAACGGAAAAAGCTTGAAGGAAGCGAAAGGTGAGGTGCTGCGTGGCATCGAGTGTGTCGAGTTTGCCTGTGGCGCACCAACACTGATGATGGGCGAGCAGCTGCCAGACATTGCGACAGGACTCGAATCCGGAATGTACCGTTATCCACTAGGTGTGGTGGCTGGCATTACGCCTTTCAACTTTCCGATGATGGTGCCGTGCTGGATGTTTCCACTTGCGATTGCCTGTGGAAATACATTCGTCATGAAGCCTTCTGAGCGAACGCCTTTGTTGGCAAATCGTTTGGCAGAGCTGCTTGAAGAGGCTGGGCTGCCTGCGGGTGTTATGAACATTGTGCACGGCGCCAAAGATGTCGTTAATGGCTTGCTTGAACATCAAGACGTCAAAGCGGTTTCGTTTGTTGGTTCACAACCTGTGGCAGAGCTTGTGTATAAAAAAGGAACGGATCATCTCAAGCGCGTGCAAGCACTCGCTGGCGCGAAAAATCACTCGATTGTCTTGCAGGATGCGGACCTTGAAAATGCGGCCTCGCAGATTATTGCTGCAGCTTACGGCTCTGCTGGCGAGCGTTGCATGGCTTGTGCCGTTGTGGCTGTTGAAGAGTCAATTGCCGATGAGTTCGTTGCAAAGCTTAAAGAGGCGGCCACAACGATGGTGATTGGTGATGGCCTTGAGGACGATGTGTTTCTTGGACCCGTGATTCGCCAATCGCAAAAAGAGCGTGCGGAATCGTATATCGAGAAAGGCCTACAAGAGGGGGCAGAACTTGTCCAAGATGGCAGAGGCGTGACGGTTCCTGAACAAGGCTACTTTATCGGGCCATCGTTGTTTGATCATGTAACGCCAGAAATGTCGATTTGGAAAGATGAGATCTTTGCGCCTGTGCTTAGTGTCGTACGTGTCGCTGATCTGGATGCGGCCATTCAACTCGCGAATACATCCTCGTTTGCCAATGGCGCCTGCTTGTTTACAGGGAGCGGAAAAGCGGTTGCTCAATTTAGAGACACGATTGACGCAGGTATGCTCGGTGTCAACATTGGGGTGCCTGCACCGATGGCCTTCTTCCCGTTTTCAGGTTATAAGGATTCGTTTTACGGCGACCTCCATGCAAATGGCAAGGATGGAGTCAATTTCTACACGCGCAAAAAAATGATAACAACTCGTTGGGTCTAACTTTTCTGCGAAAGGGGGCGGCGGCATGAGAATGACCACCGCACAAGCACTGGTAAAATTTCTAAACGAGCAATATGTAAGACAGGACGGAGAGGAATGGCCGCTTTTTGAAGGCATCATGACGATTTTTGGGCATGGAAACGTTGTAGGATTAGGGCAAGCACTGGCGGAAGACGCGGGGCATCTCCGCGTCTATCAAGGACGGAATGAGCAAGGCATGGCGCACGCAGCTGCGGCGTTTAGCAAGCAACGCGCACGACGTCAGGTCATGGCGTGTACGTCTTCGGTAGGTCCAGGTGCGGCGAATATGGTCACAGCTGCCGCCACCGCAACAGCCAATCAAATTCCTTTGCTCCTACTGCCTGGGGACACGTTTGCATCTCGGCAGCCAGATCCTGTGTTGCAGCAGATTGAGCAAACCTACGACCTGTCGATTTCGACGAATGATGCGTTTCGCCCTGTGAGCAAATATTGGGACCGTGTGAATCGGCCTGAACAGCTGATGACAGCAATGATTCAAGCGGTTCGCGTGTTGACGGATCAAAGCGACACAGGTGCTGTAACGATTGCGTTGCCGCAAGATGTTCAAGGAGAGGCGTATGATTTTCCAGAGGTGTTCTTTAAAAAACGTGTGCATACATTGCATCGTCGGTCACCTGAAGCAGAAGAGCTTGAGTTGCTGTTACAGCACATTAAAACCAGCAAGCAGCCACTCATCATTTGTGGAGGCGGCGTTCGATACAGCCGTGCAGGAGACACGTTGGCTTCGTTTGCTAGGGCCTTTGGCATTCCTTTTGCCGAAACACAAGCGGGCAAAGGCGCGGTAGAAAGCGACCACCCGCTAAATCTCGGTGGTCTAGGGGTCACGGGCAACGCGGCCGCCAATCTGTATGCGAAGGACGCGGACCTCGTCATCGGGCTTGGCACACGACTGACGGATTTTACGACGGCGTCGAAAAGCTTGTTTGCAGAGGATGCTTCTATTGTGCAAGTGAATCTGTCCGCTTTTCATGCGCAGAAGCTTGATGCACATCAAGTGATTGGCGATGTGAAGGCTGTGCTTGAGGCGTTGGAAGAGTCTTTGGCAGCTGAATCCTTCGTAGCGGATACCGCTGCCACAGTACAAAGGCTAAAAGCGGATTGGCACTCGGAACGGTCACGACTGGCAGGCATTGCGTACAAGGAAGGCATTGTCCCCGAAGTGGCAGGGCATTTGGATGATGCCTTGCCAGACTATGTCACAGCCTTTGGCGGTGCTTTAACGCAAACAGAGGTGCTGTGCGCCTTGAATGAATGGCTGCCTACGGACGCGATTGTTGTTGGGGCTTCTGGTAGCTTGCCAGGAGACATGCAGCGCGTATGGGAAACGAAAGCAAAGGACGGCTATCATATGGAATACGGCTTCTCCTGCATGGGCTATGAAATCGCAGGGGCTTTCGGAGCCAAGCTTGCCGCGCCAGAGCGCGAAGTGTTCGCTATGGTTGGCGATGGAAGCTACCAGATGCTACACAGTGAATTGGTAACGAGCCTGCAGGAAGGGCAGAAAATCAATGTCGTCTTGTTTGATAATGCCGGCTTTGGCTGCATCAACAACCTCCAGATGGGCAATGGCATGCCGTCCTTTGGCACAGAATTTAGACAACGCCAGGAAGCGACGGGACAGTTGGATGGCGATGTGATGGTTGTCGATTACGCCAAAAGCGCCGCAGGCTATGGAGTTGACACGTATTCAGTGAGAACGCTTGAGGAACTAAAAGAGGCAATCAAAATGGTTAAAACGTCAAGCGTCTCCACGTTAATCGACATTAAAGTACTGCCAAAAACGATGACCGATGGGTATCATTCTTGGTGGAATGTTGGCGTTGCTGAGGTCGCTAAGGAAGCCGCCATTGAAGCATCTGCTCAGGAACGGAAAAAATCACTCGGTCTCGCACGGCCGTACTAGGAGGAAACGAACGCCATGTTTCAAAAGAATGTTACGCTTGGCATCGCGCCGATTGGCTGGACGAATGACGACCTTCCCGACCTAGGCGGTCACATCCCGTTTGAACAATGCGTTAGTGAAATGGCGCTTGCCGGGTATACGGGCACGGAAATCGGCAACAAATACCCGAAAGACCCTGACGTGTTGAGGGAAGCTCTGCAGCTACGCGGGTTGGACGTGGCGTCCGCCTGGTTTAGCGCCTTTCTTGTCCATGAGCGAGATCAGACAGAAGCTGATTTTCGTGCCCATTGTGCCTTTCTTCAGGCAATGGGCGCAAAGGTTGTGGTCGTTTCCGAACAAACGAACAGCATTCAACAAATGGATGCCCCGCTGTTTGAGGCGAAGCCAACCTATACAGAAGGCGAATGGGAAAGTGTCGTTTCCGGTCTTCACTCGCTGGGAGCGATCGCGAACGAGGTTGGTCTGTCCCTCGTGTACCATCACCATATGGGCACCTGTATTCAAACAGCTGCTGAAGTCGATGAACTAATGAAGCGTACAGACCCGTCGCTCGTTTCCCTTTTGTACGACACTGGTCACCTCGTGTGCTCGGGAGAGGATGAGCTGGCTGTGCTTGATGCTCATATTGAGCGGATTAAGCATGTGCATCTAAAGGATGTCCGTGCCGAAGTCATTGCCGAAACAAAATCGCAAGGATTGGCATTTTTGCCCGCTGTACGTGAAGGTATCTTTACTGTGCCAGGGGATGGCAGCATTGATTTCACCCCTGTTTTTGAACGCCTATCAGCTGCCCGTTACGAAGGTTGGCTGCTCGTCGAAGCGGAGCAAGACCCCGCCAGAGCCAACCCGCTAGCTTATGCTCAAAAAGCACGTCAGTACATTCGGGAGAAAACAGGCTTGTAGTTGGCGCTAAACAAAAAAGGCTACCGCAGAAGGTCAAAACATGACCGTCTGCGGGTTGCCTTTTTTTATTTCAAAGAATCAGAAAAAGTCACAAAAGAAGCGCCTAATCCTGTAGAATGGAATTTCCAAATCAAAACCAAGGAGTCTTGAATGAATGAACGGAACGCTTTACACTGTGTTATTTCTTCTGTTTTTTGTGATAGCTTTCATTGCTATTGTTCTCACTGTCGTAACGGCCAAAGTCTTCATAAAGAATCTCATAAAACATAGAAAAGCAAATTCCATTCCTAAGAAGCTAGTGGTCTCAACAATTGTATTCGTATGCTTTACTGGGTTTTTATTCTACCAACAATATTATAATTTAGAGTATTTGCCTGCGGGTCATTACAATGGAACCTTTGTCTCCCCTGAAGGTACTTACGAAGTTCGAACCTACTATATGACAGTGCTCTACGGAGAACATGCAACAGCTATTCTGTACGAAAAAGAGTCTAACAAACAGAAAACAATCTATTTTAACGACTGTGACCATCGTCCATCTGTAAAATGGCTCTCAGAACATGAAGTGAAAGTTGGATCTGCGACATTAAACCTCGAAGAGAATGAAACTTACGATTTTAGACATGATCCTACTAATCTTTGCTACCCGCCTACAACGAATCTGTAATGATTTCTATCTGAATTAATTTCTTGGCCTTAACCCCTATTGTTAAACATATGATAGGGGTTTTTTAGTTAAGATTGGCAGCGAGCGTATGACCGCTTGTATAACATCAAAATCCAATACTAATTTTAGATTTCCTAGCTAATATCAAATATGTTCCACCATAGTGATAAAAAGAGTTCACAACAAGAATTATCTTCCAAGAGTAGTGTCTTCCTTTTCCAACACGTCTATTGTTTCAGAAATGATTACTTGGACGTTATGAGAAAGGAAGATTTTTTTGAAGACTCCTGTTTTAGAAGTGACAAATGTAGAAAAAACGTACGGACGGGCGAGGGAAAGTCAGTTTCATGCTTTGAAGGGCATTTCGTTTTACATGGAGGAAGGCGAATTTGTAGGCATCATGGGGCCATCGGGTTCGGGCAAAACGACGCTGCTGAATACGATTTCGACGCTAGATTCGCCATCAGGCGGTTCAATAAAAGTATCAGGCACCGAGATTACACAAATGAAGCAAGGGCAGCTTGCCAAGTTCCGCTCTGAGAAGCTAGGGTTTATCTTTCAAGATTTTAATCTGCTTGAAAATCTCAACCTGTATGAAAACATTGCCCTGCCTTTATCGCTCCAAGGGAAAAAAGGAAAGCACATTCGTTCGCAAGTCCACATGGTCGCTGAAAAGCTTGGGATTGAAGATTTGCTGGAAAAGTACCCTGTAGCGGTTTCAGGTGGACAAAAGCAGCGCGCTGCAGCGGCAAGGGCAATCGTGCACAATCCGTCGATGTTGCTTGCCGATGAGCCAACAGGTGCACTTGATACGAAGAGCGCAAAGAGCCTGCTTGATGCGATGAAGGCATTAAACGAGCAGCACCAAGTATCGATTATGATGGTCACACACGATCCGTTTACGGCAAGTTATTGTCAGCGAGTGCTGTTTATTCAAGATGGTCAATTGTACAAGACGCTGGAACGAACAGCGTCACGTCAACACTTCTACCAAACGATTCTCGATGTGCTGTCGGATCTCGGCGCATCGCGACAGATCGACTGAGGGGGACATTCTTATGTTATTTAAGGTGTCCCTGTCGAGCTTTAAGAAGCTTTGGAAGGACTATCTCGTTCTGTTGTTCGGCCTCATCGTATCGATCTCGATCTTTTATATGTTTATGACACTTGCCATGAATCGAGATTTTCTTCAGGCCAATTCGCTGATTAATTCAATTATGTTCGTATTTATCGTCGGGGCGGTCATTCTCTCACTGATTACAATCGTCTATATTTTTTACGCCATCTCGTTTATTTTGACGTTGCGTCAGAAAGAGCTTGGCATGTATATGATGCTTGGAGCGAAAAAAAGCAAAGTGACAAGGCTGATTTTCTTTGAAACAATGAGCTTAGGTGTCATCGCGATTGCTCTCGGCATCGTACTAGGGATTGGCTTGGCAATGGTTGTTGCAGACATGATGATGCAGCAAATCGGACTCTCCTCTGAAGGATTTTATCCATTGTACGTCCCTTCAATGCTAATCACCTTTGTCTTTTACATCACCCTGTTCTTTTTAACGGCATTAATGAACGCTGGTCGGGTGGCTTCAAAAAGCGTACTCGCTCTGCTACAGGCGAACCAGATTCAAGAACGAACGATCAAAGCAGGGGCAAAAACGATCTTTGCTGCGTTTTTGGGGCTCGTGTTCCTCCTGATGGGGTACACATCGCTTGTGTTGACAGAACAATTGCGCGAAATCGGTGTTCTGGTCAGCACCTTTGCGACGACGGCAGGAACGTATCTATTATTTATGTCGCTTTTTCCACTTCTCGTCAATGGATTAAAGAAAAACCGCGTACTAAATGAAAAGGGGCTAAACGCGTTCACGCTTGCCCAGCTTCGGTTTCGAGCGGCAAGTTTGACGCGTGTTTTAGGCACCGTCGCAATGCTAATTGCGTTAGGCCTTGGTGCACTTGCAGGAGGGCTGGCGTTTTATCATAACATCGTGCAGCAATCAGGCATGATGCATTATCATGACGTCATCATTCACGACCCGGTGGATGCAGATGAACAGGCATTAAATCAAATGCAGCCGGAGGAGCAAGCACGATACCGGTACAAAATGACCGAGGATGCAGTGTACTTGGCCAAGGAGGAACTTGTCCAGCAACCACCTAAGTACCTCGAATTCTTTAAGCAATCGGAGCCGCCTCGTGTTGTCACACCTTCAGAGCCATTAACCGAAGCAGTGTATACGGCGTTTGAGGGTGAAGAAACTCACGCCCTTTTACCAAGGGACTGGCTTGCTGCGATACAGATAGAATTAAACCTGGGCTACGAAATGGTTGGCGGCAGAAATTTGTTTGTTGTCGAGCATTTCGCCGAAGCGCCGGGAGATGAACATCAAATCGTCATTGCCCATGTGGACAATTATCTGCAATACGAGCCGCTGCTCTTAGAGATTGAGAAGCGTCAAATGGCATTGGTTCAGGAGAATGTCGAGTACGGAATGGAGTTTACTGGCACTGCCTACGGGGCCCACCTAAACTTAAAGGTGAATACGGGGGGAACGATCTTTATGGGCTTCTTTCTCGGCGTCGCCTTCCTTTTGATGATGGCAAGTGTGCTTATGTTCAAGCTGCTCTCAAGTGGCCCACAGGATAAGCAACGCTACGAGATGCTTCGGAAAATTGGTGTTTCCGAAGAACGGCTGTCTGCGTCCATTTACAAGGAGCTCTTCCCGATTTTTGCTTTTCCAGGACTCGTCGGCATTTTGCACGTCATCGTCGGAATGAACCTCTTTCAATTTATTGTGTTTGATCCATACGAGAAGTTATGGATTCCGATAGCCATTTTTATGGTGATTTACGGTCTTTATTATTATTTCACTGTTATGTTGTACAAACGAATTGTTCTACCGAAAGAAGCATAGCCAACCAGTTAAACGACGCGCTCTAGTTCCCGAAGAGCGCGTCTTTGCGTTATAATAAATAAAAATGTCAGAGATTGGTGGAGCTTGTGATGAAACCGACCATTTACGATGTTGCCAAACAGGCTGGTGTGTCCATCGCTACCGTGTCAAAGGTGTTGAACAAAACGGGAAAGATCAGCGAGAAAACACGTCAGAATGTGCAGCAGGTGATGAAGGAATTAAATTATTTCCCTAGCGCCGTTGCGACAGCGTTGACAGGAAAAAAAACCGATACGATCGGTGTATTGATCCCAGATGTGTCCAACCCTTTCTTTGCCGAGATGAGCCGCCGCATCGAGGATCAGGCAGGAGATAAGGGCATTTCTGTTGTCATATGCTCAACGGACTATTCTGCTGAAAAGGAAGCGCGCTATGTTCAGCTTTTGTTACGAAAGCAGATTGACGGCTTTATCGTGTCATCGGGTTTTCAAAGCAGGGATCTCATTGCGAGCCTGCAAAAAGAAAAAGTTCCATTGGTGATGATGGCGCAGCATGACCCCGAGCTGCTTGTTCCTACAGTCTCAGTAGATGATTATCGTGGGGGCTATGAAGCGATGCAGCACCTCTTGTCGCTAGGGCATCGCATTGTTGGTGTGATTGGCGAAAAAGTACATAGCAGCAATTTACGACTACATGGGTGTAGAGATGCCTGTATTGCTTCGTCCTGCGAGCTCTCTGAGGACTTGATTGTTCGGGTGCCTACAACGGTTGAGGATGGAAAAGCTGCCGCCATCGAGCTATTGCAAAGAGACCATCGTCCGACCGCGATCTTTGCTTGTAATGATTTGCTGGCAATTGGTGTTTATCATGCAGCTCGGGAGCTTCATCTGCAAGTTCCAGATCAGCTGTCCATTGTCGGCTTTGACGATACGATTCTCGCACGTACGACGGTTCCAGTGTTAACCACAGTTTCCCAGCCAACGAAGGCCATGGCGGACAAGCTTCTTGACATCCTTCTGCAAGAGCGCGTTCCACAGCCTGCGTCGCCCGAGCATGTGCTTTTTCCACCAACGCTCGTCGTCGGTGAATCAACCACCTCACCATAATGGGTTTCAAGGCGGCGTGAGTAGGCTAAAGGTAGAGGGACGCAAGGATGTTCGAGAGGAGAATAAACGATGAGCAATACGAAGGATGCCGTAGTAGCGGTATGGTTTCGGAGCGATTTACGCTTGCAGGACCATCCCGCCCTTTATCATGCGATGCAGTATGCGAAGGAAAACGATTGTGCCTTGCTATTCTTTTTTCACGTGCATCCCGCCCTTTCCAAGACGTTCACGAAACGCCATGATTACTTTTTTAGGAGCTTAGCGGCGGTTCGTAAGACGGCAGCGGATCTTAAATGCCCCGTTCATGTCGTTTCAGGAGAGCTGGAAGAAGCATTTGCCACGATTCAATCAAGCGTGAAGAGCTGGCAAGCGGTGTTTTATAATAAAGACGACGTCGGGTTCGGAAAACAGCGCGATGAAAAGGCAGAAGCCTGGTTTTCAAAGCAAAGCATCAAAAGCCATACGTTTGAAGACAGTCATCTTGTCGGTCCGTACGATATTGAGAAAAAAAGCGGCGGCCCTTATCTTGTTTTTTCCTCCTATTTAAAAGCATGGAGAGATATCGACAAGCCTGTTCCTTTGTCTATTGAAGAAGAAGAGCTAGAATCGTTAGCATGGCGAAAAACGACGTTGGACACTGAAGGCGAAAAAGTGCTTGGGGATTTGCTTGGAAAATGCGAGATGCCATGGAAGCATACTGGCGAAGACGCTGCCAGGAAGCGTATGCGTGCTTTTATGAACAAAGCCATTACAGGCTACCATGAGAAGAGAGACTTTCCTGCGATAGCCGGCACAAGTCGTTTGTCTCCTTATTTGAAAAATGGCGTGCTCTCCATACGGACGCTGCACCATGAAGCCTTACGCGTTCTCGAGAAAACGTCCGCGACGAAGCAAGTGGATACGTATATTCAGGAGCTGGCATGGCGAGATTTCTATTATATGGTGCACGTGCATCATCCTGATAGCAAAGACAACGAAATTGATGCCAATTACAGGGGCATTCCTTGGACAACCAATGAGGAGTGGCTCGACCGCTGGAAGACAGGGACGACCGGGTTTCCGATTGTCGATGCAGCGATGCGGCAGCTGGAGAAAACGGGCTGGATGCACAATCGCTTGCGTATGGTCGTCGCCTCCTTTTTGACAAAGGATTTACTGATCGACTGGAGAGTGGGCGAGCGCTTCTTTGAAGAGAGCCTCATTGACTACGACGCTTCCTCCAATATTGGCGGCTGGCAATGGGCGGCTTCTACAGGGACCGACGCCGTGCCATATTTCCGCGTCTTCAATCCAACAAGACAATCCGAGCGCTTTGACGATGAGGGTGATTTTATCCGTGCTTATGTGCCAGAGCTCAAAAATGTCAGCAATGCGCATATCCACGCCCCAGAAACGATGTCTGAGGAGGAGCAGCAGGAAGCAGGGTGTATTCTCGGGAAGGATTACCCAAAGCCTATGGTGGATCATAAAGCCAGACGTCACATTGTGCTGGATACCTTTAAACAAGTAAAAGAAAAGAATAAGCAAGAGAAAGAGGGCGAAGCAAATGACTGAAAACGTGACACAGTATTTAAACGAAAACAGAGAACGATTGCTGAATAAACTGAAGGCATTTTTGGAAATTCCGAGTGTGAGCACAAACTCATCGAATGCCAAAGATGTGAAGGAAGCGGCACAGTTTGTAGAAAGCTACTTAGAGGAGATTGGATTTACGACCGTCGAGCGTATAGATACGGACGGCCATCCGATCGTTTATGGCGAATGGCTTGAAGCAGAAGGAGCGCCCACCGTGCTGCTTTATGGACACTATGATGTGCAGCCTGCAGATCCGTTAGAGCTATGGGAAAGTGATCCATTTAAGCCTGAAGTTCGCAACGGCCGCTTGTTTGCTCGAGGCGCGAGCGATGACAAAGGACAGGTCTTCATGCATTTGGCCGTCTTTGAGGCGTTTATGAAAACGGAAGGCCGTCTACCGGTTAATGTGAAGGTGTGTATAGAAGGCGAAGAAGAAGTCGGTTCTGCTCATTTGTATGATGTGCTCGATCAGCATCAAGACAAATTCAAAGCGGACTTTTGTGTCATTTCCGATTCGGGCATGGTGGCATCCGGACAACCCACTTTGCTGTATGGCCTTAAAGGCTTCACTGGCTTAGAAGTCACTGTGTATGGACCGAACCGTGACTTGCACTCTGGCCTTTACGGTGGCGCGGTCAAAAACCCCGCCATGGCATTGTCTCATCTTCTAGCTTCGATGAAAAATGAAGATGAACAGGTGACCGTCGCTGGGTTTTATGAGGATGTTGAACAATTAACCGATGACGAACGCAAGCTGATGAATGAAGCGCCGGGTGAGGCTTATGAAACCACGGTCGGTGTTACTGAGACGACGCCAGAAAAAGGGTTCACAGCCAAGGAACACACGATGGCCCGTCCAACGCTAGAAATCAATGGACTGTTTGGCGGCTATCAAGGCGAAGGGACAAAAACGATTATTCCTTCTTCAGCGACCGCAAAGCTGACGTGCCGTCTTGTACCTGGTCAGGACCCTGAGAAGATTCAGGATTTACTTGTCAAGCATTTGGAAGACCATACACCAAAAGGAACGACATTAACGATTACGCGCGAGCCGTTGTCTGCCAAAGCATACAAAGTCGATCCTACCCATCCCCTGTTGCAAGAAGCAGCTAAAAGCTATAGCGACGCCTTTGGTAAAGACGCTGTTTTTGTAAGAATGGGTGGCTCCATTCCCGTCGTTGAGACGATTGACCAAATGTACGGCATTCCCGTCGTCCTTCTCGGCTTCGGCACTCCGGAGGACAACTTGCATTCGCCAAATGAAAGCTTCCCGCTTGAGAGCTATGACAAAGGGAATGAGACCCTCGTTCGTTATTGGAACGCTGTGGCTACACTTTAATATAGAAGAAAAAAGACGAGGTTAACCCAAAAGACAATTGGGTTACCCTCGTTTTTTAATTAGATGAAGCTCCAATTCAAAGCAAAATGATAGATGCTTCCCCGCTTGAAAACAGGCATTTCCGTAAGTGAATCACAATTCTCTCTTTCTTTTTCAAAAAATAGACCCATTGTCGCTCGCTTTTTTTCGCTACACGGAGACGTTGTGTGACACGAAATTGATTCGAATTTCAGCAAAGTCAGGTGAAATGGGCTGAGAACTGTAAGGAATCGACACCGTCAGCGTAAAATGGGTGAAAAAGATGGCGAACGCTTTAAAAAGGAATTGCAAGAGATTTACGGAAATTCATAAGCAGTGAAAAAGCATCACCCGGGATGCAATAGATCGATGCTTACAAAATTTTAGGAGTGTGAGTAAACGTGAAGAAACGAATGGAACGTTTGTGGAAAACATGGTGGACGCTACTGTTGCAGTTTTTAGTCACAGGCACAATCAGAAAAGATCTAATCGTACCATCTTCCTTTCGAGAAGCGTGCCCAATGTATGGTCTTGGCGTCTTTGCTTCCTTTGATCGTTATAAGGAGCTGTTACGAAGGAAAAAAGCGTCGCGTCGGAAGTTGTTTATGAAGAGGGATTCGCAAACCCTTTCGCTGAAGCATCATCATGGGGACAGGCCATCCTCAACCATTATGATCAGGATGTACCACCTATTTGTAGAACGTATCTCTTACAACCTGGCCCATCGTTACAATAAGTTAAGAGGTGTTCCAAATCAAAAACAGGTTGAATTGCACCAAAGGGGACCGCCGAGGTATTCGACGACCCGACCTCGTTTTTCTAAGTATGCGTTAGCTTAAAAATGAAACGGAGGTGCCATTGTCTTTTAGGAAGCGGGTGACGTCGTTGAGATGCGGCATTCCCGTTTGTGCCCCCTTTTTCGTCACTGCGAGCGCAGCTGCGGCACTGGCAAACACACAAGCCTCGTCTAGCGGGGACCCATGGCCAAGTGCAACCGCAAGCGCGCCGTTGAACGTGTCGCCAGCACCGGTTGTGTCAATCGCATCTACGGAAAAACCGGGTATCTCCGACTGTTGCCCATTCGCAGCAGGGTAGGAGACCCCTTCTTTCCCTTGCGTCACGATGCATTTTTTATGGAGCTCTTCGTCATTGTGCTCTTTCTTTAGAACTGCTGCTTCATGCTCATTGGGGGTGAGGTATGTCGCAAAGCTTCTGATAGTGGAAGAGAGCGCCTGGATCGGAGCCGGGTTCACAATAACAGGGACGCCATACGTATGTGCTGTTTCTACAGCGGCATCAACGGTCTGTGCAGGAATTTCAAGCTGAACTAAGACGAGATCACTCGTTCTAATAAGATCCTCATGTGCTTTAATATGCTCAGGAAGGAGGGCGTGGTTTGCTCCTGGCACAACAATAATTTGATTGTCTCCTTCGGCGAGGCATATGGAGGCGATGCCGGTTTTTTCAGCTTGCACTAAGATAGCATCTGTATCAATTTGTTCATTGGCGATCGTGTCTGTTAATTCTTTTCCAAATGCATCATCACCGACACAGCCAATCATGCGTACTTCTGCGCCAAGTCGTGCTGCTGCCACAGCTTGGTTCGCTCCTTTTCCGCCTGGAAACGTGGAGAAATGACGACCCAGGAGCGTTTCTCCAGGTTTAGGGAACGTCTCGCTTTCTGTGACCAAATCCATATTGATGCTACCTACAACGGTAATTATTGGACGTTTCATGTAAGTTCCTCCTGATTGTATAAAATAGATGATTGCCCAAAATGGGGCTCAGGCTGTTGTTCATTCAGCCTGTTTTTTTATAGTATCGTTTAGTTGGTTTTGTCTACACTCTATGCTACACATTTTAAAGGGGTTTTTCATCAGTCGCTGGCTTGGCCTCAAAAAATGTGAAGATGTGTAGGTGCTTTTTCGTATGCCCTTTTTCATCCTACCATAAGTATGCAGAAAAAAAGAATTGAATAAATGCACGCCGATTCGGTTATGTTGAATGACGAATGGCTTTCCACTTTCTCCATTGACGAAATAGCGGAATGCATGCACAATGAAAGACGTGAACTAAAGGGGTTAGGTATATGACAAACATAGAATATATGGACGAGGAATACATCGTTTATTTAGTGTACAGCTTAAATTGGCGCTTGCCTGACAGCATTCAGGATGAGGCAATGAGGAAGCTTGAACGGATTCATCCCGATCAAGTCCATTTGTTGTTGCCGCATTATGGAACAGATACATGGAAGAATGCAACGAAGCTATTGCGAAAAATGGGGTATCCACGGAACAAAAGGGCTCTTCCAGGCTTGCTAGGGTTGTGTCAAAACAGCTCATGGCCAGGATTTGAAACGGTGTGTGACATTTTTACTGACATCGGAAAAGAGATCATGCTGCCGTATGTTGAACAAGCGATGTTACACGCGTCAAAGCAACGTGATGAGCAATGGATGGATGGGTTACTGTCTGCATGTGAAGGATTAAAGCTAGAGGATTCTCATTTTGCAAAGCTGCGCCAGAGGAATGAAGAAATTTCATAGATGTTCATGCGAATCCTGCTCATTGAAGCAGGTTTTTTTGATTCTAAAATTATAAGTATCGGGTTTTTGGTGTAGTTAGTGACGGCTAAATTCCGCGCCAACTCAATTTTGTGCTGTGGTTGTTTAGACAATGACGGCAATCAGGAAGATGAAGAAGAAATTAAAAGGGAGTTTGAGATCTACGACGAACTATATGGTAGTGATAAGTTAAAATATAGGTTCATCACCGCAACTGGGGGTTGACTTAAATACTAGCGGTCATACGCTCGCTTTCCGCGGGCGAACTGCGAGCCTCCTCGGCGCTTTTTCAGCGCACTGTGGGGTCTCGCTTAGCTCGCTTTTCCCGCAGGAGTCTCGCTAGTGACCGCTGGTTTTTACAAGATTATTTTTTTGTACCTTCTGTATTACTTATACCTCAACAAGATATTATATAAAGCGATGAATCGGTACGAAATATGCGAATGTTGCTCGAGTCTAACCCGACTTTTGGGTAAGAGCCAAAATATATATTTAAGGAGTTTAATGGATATGGAAGATATAACGCGAAAGATAGATTATAGTCATTATTTTTGGCAGGATGAGGTTGTCCGATTACGTGCAATACGACCAGAAGATTGGGAAGGGGACTACATTGGCAAGTTTGATACGCCTGCTCGCCGTTTTTTAGAATGTGCGATTGAATTACCACCTACAATGGCTGACTCGAAAAAGTTTACAGAGGAAAATGCTGATTTCTCTTCAACGAATGGACGAATCATGTTTACCATTGAAACTCTAGAAGGCAAAACGGTAGGAGGAATTAATCTAAACAGTATCGACGAGCGAAATGGAACGTTTAGTATTGGTATAGGGCTTGATAAGGAATTTCATGGCAAGGGTTATGGCACTAGGGCTATGAAAATACTTTTAAAGTACGCTTTCCTTGAACGAAGACTTAACAAATTCAATGACTATGTTCTTGAAGGCAACGAAGGTTCTGCAAAGATGATGAAAAAACTTGGTTGTATTCAAGAAGGCGTGCGCCGACAAGTTGTCTATATAAACGGACAGTATTTAGATTTTATTATGTTTGGATTAACGAAAGATGAATTTATTGAGAAACTCAAAGAAGAAGATTCTGAATAACATGGAATTAAATATTTAAGTTGGTAAAATCCAAAAGATAACCTTAGCGAATTCTAGCGTAATTTTTTGAAAAAAATACAGTCACCGCCTTTATTTTTTCTGTATTTGTGATTATGTATCTTTCCTTGTATATAATATCAAACTATTTGGATAATATTAAGAGATCTTCCTTTCAAATAGTAGTTTAAGTATAAATAAAAGGAAAATTCAGGTATTTATCATGAGAATCTTGCCCTCTGAGTCAGGTTTTTAAATTTACCATATTGTTTTACGCATGCTACCTTCATCAAACTAAAAGGATGATACTTCAGCAATCGAGAAGAAATTTCTAGCATTTTGGTGTGATAAACTTAAGAAATTAGTTCATTGGTATAACGATAAAAAGGAGTGTTGCCCTATGGGGAATGGAAGAATTGATTCAGCGTCAAGAGTGATTTTGGCATCTCCTCAAACCGTCTATCAGGCATTCTTGAATCCGGAATCATTGGTTTCATGGCTTCCACCTGAAGGAATGTCGGCTCACATCGATAGGTTCGAAACCCGCAAAGGTGGACGTTATCGTATGACGCTTACATACGAATTAGACCAATCAAGCCCAGGAAAGACATCTGAAAACACTGATGTGTCCCAAGGAGTGTTCTTGGCGTTGGTTCCAGACAGGAAAATTGTATGGTCAATAGAATTTGATTCAGATGATCCGGCATTTTCGGGCGAGATGATCCAAACGTGGTACTTTGAGGAGATTTCAAAAGGCACAAAAGTTACTATCGTTTGTGAAAATGTCCCTGTAGGCGTAAGAAAAGAGGATCACGACGAAGGTTTAAACTCTACACTTAGGAATTTAGCTACCTTCACAGAATGACATTCACTTCATTAAGCGGATCCTGCTCTCTGAGTCAGGGTTCTTTCATTTTAGGAGAGTACATGGAGTAAGGACTTTGTGGGAAGGTCAATGCTTCCTTTTCCAGGACGCCAATGACTACGTCGAAAACAGTAAGATTACAGAAGGAATTTTCACATAAGCTCTTAAAGTAGAAATATTCTTAAGTGGATGGTAGCTTTAAATAGCGAACTCTAAAACTAAAACGTACATAATTACAAGGAGGAAGGGACAATGACAACGACTCTTTTAAACATTGGTATTATTCTCGGCAGTACACGCCCGGGAAGAGTTAGCCCGCAAGTTGGGAATTGGATTAAGGAAATCGCCGACAAACGCGGGGATGCAACGTTTGAAATTATAGACATTGCAGATTACAATCTCCCGTTTTTAGGTGACCCTGCAGGAGAACAGCAATTTGCAGCTTGGGCGGAGAAAATATCAAGTTTGGACGGATATGTCTTCGTTACAGCTGAATACAATCACAGCATCCCGGCGGTATTAAAGAATGCCCTTGATTCAGCCCGAGCGGAATGGTACAACAAAGCGGCTGGTATTGTCAGCTACGGCTCCGCAGGGGGAACGCGGGCAGCTGAACATTTACGCGGAATTCTAGGGGAATTACAAGTGGCAGATGTTCGCACACACCCTGCATTAAATTTATTTACAGATTTCGAGAATTATACGGTTTTTAAACCAGCAGATTTACACAATGCGCATGTGAATGACATGTTAAATCAAGTCATTAGTTGGTCTACCGCGTTAAAGGCGACTCAAAGCCAAGGGTAATGACTTGTTATAAAAAGGCAAAAAGCTCTTCCTTAGCAATGAGGGAGGGTTTTTCTGACGTTGATAGCGAAATCCGATGCTCATCTCCACCTCTTAATCATCAAATACTTTGAAAATACAAACGGATTGAGGCATACTTGAATTGATTTGAACAAAGGGTGGTGTGAGATTTGAAAAAAGTAACGGTTGGTGTGGTTGGAACGGGTCAAATTAGCAACAAATACTTAGACAATATGGCAAAACGTTTTTCCTCTGTGCTATTCGTCAAAGCGGTGTGCGATTTAGTGCCGGCATTGGCGCAACAGAAAGCAAAGGAATATGGGATTCCGAACGTCTATACACTAGACGAAATGCTGGCGGATCCCGAGATTGAAATGATCGTCAATTTAACAGCGCCAAGTGCCCACGCAGCGATTAATTTGAAAGCGCTTCATTCAGGCAAGCATATTTACACGGAAAAGCCGTTTGCTTTGAATCGAAAGGACGCGGAGGATGTGTTATCTTATGCCGAGCAGAAGGGGCTGTTGGTTGGCTGTGCACCCGACACGTTCCTTGGCGCTGGCCTGCAAACGTGCCGGAAGCTAATTGATGATGGCTGGATTGGGACATCCTACGCGGCAAACGGCATTATTATGATGGGAAATGCCTCAAATGGCATGCATCCAAACTTTGAAAATTTCTTAAAGCTCGGTGGGGATCCGCTCCTCGACATGGGTCCTTACTACATCACGGCGCTTGTGGCGTTGCTTGGACCAATTACAAGAGTGACAGGTTCTGCCCAGCAGCTGCATTCCTCAATCACTGTCGACAATCCTGATTCCCCAAGATTTAACGAAACGGTGTCCATTGATGCTCCAACCAACGTATCGGCTGTATTCGATTTTGAAAATGGATTGGTCGGTTCCTTCCAAGCAGCCAAAGAGAGCTTCGGGTATTATCCAAGGCTAGAGATTTTTGGCACAGAGGGGATTTTGCATGTGCCTGATCCAAACTTTTTTGGCGGAGAGGTTCGAGTAACACTACCAAATGGGCAAATGAAAGAAGTGCCACATACCCATCCTTATGCGGAGGAAGGCCGAGGTATGGGAGTTTTGGACATGGCGTATACATTACGAGAAGGTGGGGCGCCGCGAGCAAGTGGTCGTCTTGCGCAGCATGTGCTGGACGTTTCTTTGGCGATTTTTGAGTCGTCTTCTACTGGCACGCATGCACAGATCAAAACGACAGTTCAACGCCCGGAGGCTTTGCCGTTAGGATTAAAATACAATCGACTTCACACAACGTAAAGGGGGCAGGGACATGACCTCATTTCAAATTGGGTTGCAGCCGTATACGATACGGGATGCGATGGCAGAGGATTATATTGGTTCCTTAAAGAAAGTGGCCGCCCTTGGGTTTCAAGGGGTTGAACTCGGAGGACCGCCTACCGGAATGACCGTGCACAACCAAAAGACCCTTTGTGACGACCTTGGTTTGCACGTCATTAGCAAAGGGTTCCCGTTCGATTCTGTAGATGTGAACCTGAAAGAATTCGTTGATGATATGGATACGTTAAATACCTCATTTGCCATGCTGTCCATGCGCTTCGATTCAAAGAAAGATGTACTATCAAAAGCAGCCAAGCTAAACGAAGCTGGTGAAGTTTTGCATAAACGAGGAAAAACACTTCTCTACCATAACCATGATTGGGAGTTTCAGACGTTTGATGGTGAGTATGTTCTCGACATTCTTATGAGAGAAACGAACCCAGAATGTGTACAGTTGGAGCTTGATACGTATTGGGTTCAGAAAGGTGGGGTTGACCCTGCCTCCTACATCGAAAAGTACAAGCAGCGTTGTCCACTGCTGCACATTAAAGACATGGAGGCAGGAGACGAGGGATTTTTTGCGGAAATTGGCCAAGGTGTGTTGGATTTCGCAAGCATCTTGGAGGCCGCAAAGGAGGCAGGCACCTCCTGGCTGATTGTCGAGCAAGACCAATGCCGCAGAGATCCGTTTGAGAGCTTGGCCATCAGTCTCCAGCAATTAAAACAATGGCATTTGATGCCCTAAATAGGAAGGAGCACCGTCTATGTTTCCATTTAAAATCGCCTTGAATTCATCTACGCTGTTTCCTTATGAGCTTTCCTTGCATGACCAGATTCGCATTGCCTCGCAAGCCGGGTATGAAGGCATTGAGCTGTGGGTGAAAGACATTGACCTCTACCTTGAACAAGGGGGGAACCTTGCTGAATTAAAAGCGTTCGCAGAGGAGCAACGTGTCGAAATAGTCAATGCGATTGCGTTTTGGACATGGGCCGATGAAAATCCAGAAGAGCGTGCAAAGGGCTTGGCTCATGCGAAAAAAGAGATGGCGATTCTCTCAGAGCTTGGCTGCCCAGCCGCTGCAGCGCCGCCATTTGGGAATGTGGCCAATACGTCTCTTGAGAGTATTGCGGAAGCGTACAGGAACTTGTTTGAAGCCGGCCAATCGCTTGGCGTAACGCCGATTCTTGAGTTTTGGGGACGGGCAGACAAACTTTCAACGCTTGGAGAAGCGATACATGTCGCCGTTGCCAGCGGTGTTCCTACATGTCCACTGTTGCTCGACCCATTCCATATGTATACGGGAGGAACGACGGTGGATAGCTTGGCGTATTTGAAAAAAGAATATATTGGCATCGTTCATGTGAACGATTACCCGTCCGCTCCTCATCGTGAAGTGATTGAAGATAAGCATCGGGTGTTCCCAGGGGAAGGCGTTGCCCCTTCAAGGCGCTTTGCTGAGCATTTGCATGCCGTCGGATACACAGGGTATCTATCGCTTGAATTGTTTTTTCAGTCGCCTGAAGGGTCACCAGAAGAGCTTGTCAAAAGAGGGATGGATCGCATTCGCACGACCTATGCTCTATAGCATCTGAAAAGAGGAAACGACATGACACAACCACAACAAAAGTACAATACACCTATGAAAATTGTGCATGACGTATGGAATTACTTGCTGATCTTTGGTACACAGCAGGCACTTTCCTGCGTGTTTCCGGTTGCGATCTTTGGTGCACTGGCATTGACAAAAGTCGTAGAAGTGCCTTGGATTCCACGATACGATTTAATTCTATTGATTTGCTTGCTCGTCCAATGGCTCATGTACAGAACAGGACTGGAATCGAAGGATGAACTAAAGGTCATCGCCGTTTTTCATTTGATCGGTCTTGCTTTAGAACTGTATAAAGTGCAAATGGGGTCTTGGGCATATCCAGAGGAGGGCTGGAGCAAGATTGCAGGCGTTCCGTTATACAGCGGATTTATGTATGCGAGTGTAGCCAGTTATTTATGTCAGGCATGGCGACGATTAGATGCCCAGTTAGTTCGCTGGCCGTCCGCCTATTGGACGGTTCCGCTAGGCGCGGTGATTTATTTAAATTTCTTCACCCATCATTTTATTCCAGACCTACGCTGGTTCGCTACGGCAGCTGTGTTTCTATTGTTTTTCCGCTCTGCAGTGACGTTTGTACTCAAGGATAGACGCTTCAAACTGCCCCTAGCCCTTTCCTTTGTGCTCATTGGCTTCTTCATTTGGATTGCGGAAAACATCACGACATTTCTGGGCGCATGGCAATACCCAAACCAGCGAGATGGTTGGAGCATCGTGCATATCGGCAAGCTTAGCTCGTGGTTTTTGCTTGTCATTGTCAGCTTTATTATTGTTGCGCAGTTGAAAGTTCAAAAGGCTGAGTTAGATCAAAAAAACCCTTCGAACCACATGGTTTGAGGGGTTTTTCAGGATGATGAGAAACGCTCGCTTTCGTCGTTGCACTGCCCTATCTTTTCCGATGCTCATTGCAACTCTGCGCCTCCCAAAGCTATGCACTTAGAAAGACAGACGGCAACTATTTCGTTTGAGGAAGTTATAAACGCTTGTCATTCCAAAAGTTAATTGAGACATGATGTTTTTCATCATACGGGGCCAAAGTATACCCTTTTTCCTCAAGGAGCTTGATGATTTTTGGCAATAACTCCACTGTCACTTTTCTTTCATGAAGGAGGATTACTGGTGGTTCGCCTTCAGGTACGTCTTTTAGATCTGTGGAAATGTTCTCTAAAATTTGTTCAGGCTGATCTGGCAAAGCCCAGTCTCTTGAATCAATGTTCCAGTCCCACATTTTAAATCCGGCCTTGACCATTGCGTCACGATAGGGTTGTTTCATATAGGGCTTGCTTCCGTAAGGCACTCTGCAGATGACAGGTTTTGTCCCCGTGAGACCATACACAACCTTTTGCGTGGCTTGCATTTCCTCCACCGTGCTTTTTGGAGAGGCGTATAATGTATCCTTATCATGTGTCATGCTGTGTAAACCGATGCTATGTCCTGCTTTGTGTAACGTTTTTACCATCGCTGGTTGCTCTGACATAGCGTCACCTACGAGAAAGAAGGTTGCTTTCACATTGTGTTCTTTAAGCACTTTGAGCAGTTGTGCTTCGTGAGGACCAGGACCATCGTCAAAGGTTAAATACGCCAATTTCTTAGGCTTACTTTTTTTCGGAACCCAGGCTGGAAGGGGCAAAGGTTGATTAAGCTCAACCGAGTGCTGCACTAGCATGTCATCGGTGGAGATCGTACTATGGTCGAACACGCGCACAACAGGGGCGGAGGCACGATAATCGACACGGTAACCGAGGTGTTCAACAACGTGACGCACCGGTATGTATGTCCGTCCGTTCCGAATAAAGGCTTCAGATGCCTCACTGTTGTTCGAAATAGTGACTGTGACTGGGGTCGACGCATGCGGAACCGATACAATCACTCCTTGTGGATTCGCTTGGTACCGCACCTTTGCTCCTAGCGCTTCTGAGATATAACGTAATGGGACATAGGTCGTGCCATCCACGAGCACAGCCTGCGCTTTCGTTGGCGCAACGTATTTGTCACCAGCGATCAGATGGATGGGTACATACTGATGTGAACTGGCGGCACTGACACGGTCTGCATAAGAAAATAAAACAATCGCAGTAACGAGAACTGAAACCAAAACGTACGTTTTTTTCATCTCTCTGACTCCCTTTTTTTCTATTCATCTATTAAACGATGCATATGAAAAAAGGTTACAGATTAGAGCGGTTTTTTTAAAAAATTTAATAGCCTCGTTGAAGGAGAGCTCAATCTATTGATTTTATTTGTTCAGCGAAAAACATTGGTGGGCTGATTTCAAGCTGATAGTTTTTAAGTGTCACAAGAACTTTCTCCCCTTTTTTAACCTCTCGGTAATCGAGTTTCTCTACATAAATCCAGTTGGTTTTGTATGTTGAATGAGAGAGCAATTCGTCGGAGGTATAGCTCGATAACTCGTCAAGTGTAATTCCTTGTGACACCAAAAGTTGAAACTCATCTTCTGAAAAATATCTTTTATCCACAACATAGCCTGAGATCTGGTTTTCTTTATTGATTGGTTCAGCCGTTTTTTCACAGGCTAACAAAAATAAGGGGAGCATTGCAATGAAGACAATAAGGTGGATTTTCATTTACGTCAGGTCCTCCCAAGCAAGAAAATGGAAAGCTATCTTTGTGGTTAGACGTAAATAAAGAAGAAAGGTTTCACAATTGGAAGAGGTAATTGTATGTAACTACGAAAGAGGCACTCACGAATGAACCGAATTCATAAAAAAAGACCCACAAAGGACATTGCCGTGTCCATTGTGAGCCTCTTTTTCAACTACTCAGCCTTCGTTCCAAATGTTTGATTGTCGAGGATTTGCTGAACAACTTCATCCTGATCCGCGAACAATTCTGTTCCGATGAGGTATGAAATGATTCGTGGAACATCCGTATTATCAATCAGTCCTTCAAAGTTCTCAGCGCCTGGTCCGAAAGCGTAAAGTGGAACCTCTACAGCCGTATGGTTGCGTGAGCCCCAAGATAGCAATGCATGGTCAGAAACGACAGTTCCAATTTCATCAGATAGATCTCCAGGCCATTGAACGCTTGTCAATTGGTCAACTTGCTCTTCCGTAAGGTCAACTCCTGAAATCGAGCTTACCACTGAATCGACATCCGTTAGATAGACAGTTAACTCATCGTCCTCTACACCTACAGCCGTATCAAAGCCAAACAACTTGCCAAGGTCACGGACATCTACAAACAATTGTCCTCTTTCACGATAGCTGTTAACCTCTTTATCGTTCAATGAGAATTCCTTTTTCACTTCGTTCCATTTTACTTGCACTTGTTGGTTCTTTTCTTTATAGAACACAGAACCATTTAGATCTCTTACAGCACTGCGCAATGGCACATAATAGCTATCTTTTACTTGTTCATATGAAGAGAATGTTACTGTTTGAGCACCTTCGATAAGCGCCGTAGCAACTGCATTTGAGCTACCTTTAGCATTTTTCAGAATTTCAATGTTTTCTTCTGAACCACTGGCCGTGTTTCCTACGTTTAAGCCACCTGTTTCATGGTCAGCGACAACAATGACGAGCGTGTCTTCGTTTTCAGCAGCAAATTCCTTCGCTTCAATAACAGCATCGTTAAATTCAGCCGTTTCTGTCACAGCAGCCACTGGATCATTGGCATGCCCTGCCCAGTCGATTTCACTGCCTTCAACCATTAAGAAGAACCCATCTTCGTCCTTGGACAACGCGTCCAAAGCCGTGTCTGTCATTTCAGCAAGTGATGGAATTTCAGGATCGTCAGTATCAATGGCGTACGGGAAGGCACCCATTGTGAAGAGACCGAGAATTTTTTCACTGTCTGTGCTTTCCATATCTGTTTTGGTCTCTAGGATGTCATATCCGCTATCAGCAGCCTGTTGAACGAGGTCTTCTGTAGGCTGGCGTCCATCCTTGCTCTCTGGCAAGAACATGTCACGTCCACCACCGAGGATGACGTCGACTTGACCAATGTATTGACGTGCCAATGCTTCTTCTTCACCGCGATCCGCATTGTGAGAAACGAATACAGCAGGTGTTGCATGAGTCACTCGTGAGTTAGCTACAAGTCCTGTTGCTTTTCCGTCCTCACGAGCTGCGTCTAAAATGGAATCAGGCTCTTCTCCATCAGGAAGCATGCTGATCATGCCGTTGTTTGTTTTATAACCAGTTGCTAGTGCTGTGCCAGCAGCGGCAGAATCGGTAATTGCTGAATCTAAGGAGTGTGTCATTACAGAGCCACGGAGATAGTTTTCAAAAGAAAGCCTTTCTCCAATAAAGCTTCTTGTAGCAGTCACATAGCTTGCGCCCATGCCATCAGGAATCATAAGAATCACATTCTTTACACTTCCTTTTTCTGCAGCAGCGGCAGAAGGAGGCTGTACGAGAGGAGCAGCGACAAGTGCTAGTGCAGTTGTTGCAGTGGCTGCTAGACGAGCCAAGCGTTGTTTTTTCGTTGTTTTCGGCATCCTAAACCCTCATTTCGATATGTATTTGTAGTAAGTGTATCGGAGAACTGTTGGCTTTCTGTGGATTTCTTGTAAAGAAACGTAAAGTTTCAAAATGAGATGGAAAGACACACAATGAGGCAAAGGGGAGCGGATCATGAATGTATTGCCACCGCTGAGTTATAAAGAATAAATATTTTTTGATGACATCTTGATGAGATTACCCGATAGCGAAACACGGCACAAAAGAAGGGGTTGTCCCATAAGGTCAAAAAATGACCTTGTGAGAATATTTTCAAGATTTTTTTCTGGTAATAGAATTAAACCGCTTCATCAAAATACTTCGCTTGCACCATAAATGGTATAAGGTCAACATCGATTCGCGAGTACCTCATCGTGTTTACTTTACCGCCGGGCACGGCTTCAGCTTCCTCGGAAAGCAAAGCTTTCCTGCGGGATCTTCAGCTCGCGCTGTTCCCGCAGGAGTCTACGTATTTTGACTACGCTAATCTTCTGACTCTGTATAAAATCAATCGCCACTCAAATTATAAAACATGAAAAACCTCAAGGCATCTGTTCAAATGCCTCGAGGTTTTCTACTTTTAAGAGGCTTTTGAGACAACCCCCATTTTCTTATGTTCGTTAGAATTTACTCATTTGTTGAAACCAAAATGAGTTTCAATTTTCCCGATGATTTCCATTGGGTCAGTTCCAAATGTATCGCGTTTAAACCACTTCAACCCACTTTCGCGGATTTCTTTCTCAGCTTCGTCTACAGTATAGAACATGGTTTGGAATACGTTTTCCAAAGCTGCTTCAGGATCCTTAAGCCCCATAATGCACTCGTACATTTCTCGTTTGCATTCACGATTAAAGTAATCGCGGCGAACCACTTCTTCGGAGGAGAGCAAGAATACCACTCTCGTATAATCTGATATTCTTTTCAAGATTTCAACGGTAAAGAAGCCATCGACAATGATCTTTTTGCCTTTCGCGTTCCCAGAAAGTGCAAGGAGGTGCGCGATCACCATGTCAGTTTGTTCTCGAAATGTCGCATCTAACCACTTTGAATATTCCTTGGGTGGTCGCATGAAATACTCTTCCCAAGAATTGAACTCAGGACGCTTGCTCATGGCAGGTTGATAGTGAGGGTCAACCAGCGCCTGATACTTTATAAATTGATCATCCCAATCTAATAGAATCATATCGTATTTATCAGCAATATTCATATAGTGAATCAATTTCATAACTCCGAACCCATACGGCTCTAAGAGTAAAACCACATAAAAAATAGAGCACCTCCCCAAAACCTGTATAATGATAGTTGCGACACAC